>CAKZUM010000345.1 GCA_937921525.1 uncultured Saprospiraceae bacterium | reverse complement strand
GTTCAAATTTCTCTTCCCAATTCGGACTATATTCATATGGGGAAGTCAAGAGGCCAGTTGTAATTTGGCGAATCTTTTCATCCGAATGGTTTAAAAAATAGCCATGATCTGTGGGTTGCTTGTTCAGTAATCGTTGATGATATTCATTAACGATCAATCCAAATCCAGCGTTGTCAAAGTCATCTAGTACGTCTTCTATATTAGAAAGAATATATTCTGCTACTGTGATATTTTCTTCCGCATCAAAAATTTGATTACCACCACTAATTAAAATACGGACAATATCTTTTTCTTGGTATGCTGCTCCGACCACTTGGTTGATCTCATCAACGGGTCGGATACGGTCTGCTAGTTCAGGGGGTAATTGCTCCTCTCCCTCTATCGTCGGAGGTGGAGCTGATGGAAAAGATGGATCTCCTGATGGGGCAGGCTTCCCTACAGGTGAACGCTCTCTGCGGATTTGTCTTTTCTTTCTACCCTTTGCAATGTTTTGCGTAATTAATTTATTCGCCTCATTAATCAGTGTTTGTTCCTCAATATCTACCAACTGTGCGCATTGCTTTACATACAAGGATCGCTTAATCGGATCGGGAATCCGTGCAATACTGGAGACAATATCTTTAATGATTTCTGCTCGTTTGACAGGATCACCAACCGTTTCTGCGAGTAATAAATTGGTTTTAAATAAAATAAAATCTTCTGCCTGCTCGGCTATAAATTCTTTGAAGGCAGTCACGCCTACCTTTTGCATATAGGAGTCTGGGTCTTCGCCATCAGGTAGCAATACGACCTTGACGTTCATGTCCTGTTCCAATACCAAATCTAATCCCCGTAAAGCTGCTTTAATCCCTGCTGCATCTCCATCGTATAAGATTTTGATATTAGGCGTAAAGCGTTTGATTAAATTAATTTGCCCTTCCGTTAAGGAAGTACCAGAAGATGCCACCACATTTTCAATACCTGATTGATGTAAAGAAATTACATCCGTATAGCCTTCTACTAAAATACACTCGTTCTCCTGTCGAATGGCTCTTTTAGCTAAGTGCGCCCCATAGAGTACTTTATTCTTAACGTATATTTCTGTCTCAGGGGAGTTGATATATTTGGCTGTTTTCTTATCGGTCGATAGCGTTCGACCTGCAAAGGCAATGACTTTCCCTGATACATTATGAATGGTAAACATGACCCGATCTCGAAAAAAATCACCATCGTATTGATTGGTCAATTTTAATCTTTTCAACAAGGCTTTATTATATCCTTTGGCAATCGCTGAATTGGTAAAGGCTGCTTTTGAAGCAGGGGCATAGCCCAGCTCAAATTTTTCGATTGTTCCTTCTCTAAATCCTCTTTGTTTAAAATAAGATAAGCCGATACTTTTTCCTTTGTCGGTCTCCATCAATTGCTCCTGGTAGAATTCTTTGGCGTAGCCATTGACTAAATACAAACTATCATACAATTGCTTTTCGGCAATGGCTTCTGCGCTGAGTTCTTTTTCTTCTACCTTAATTCCATATTTATTGGCAATATATTTTAAGGCTTCGACAAAGGTGAAGTTTTCTAATTCTCGTAAAAATTGTACGGGATCCCCGCCTTTGCCACAGCCAAAGCATTTGCATATATTTTTACTTGGAGATACGGTAAAAGAGGGGGTTTTTTCATTATGAAATGGACATAAGCCTATATAATTGACGCCTCTTCGTTTGAGGTTCACAAAGTCTTCGACTATGTCTTCTATCTTGGCGGCTTCTAATATTTCGGTGACGTTTTTTTGTGTGATCATGTTTTTTCGTCGTATGAGACTTTAAATATACGGATTTTATTATGGCTTCGCTATATTCTCCATTCTCCATTCCCCATTCCCCATTCCCCATGACTGCGTCATGGGCTACGGGGTGTCGTCCCGTTGGGACTTGTATGATGTTGACCTTGTATGATGTTGACCTTGTATGGTGTTGATCTTGTATGGTGTTGACCTTGTATGATGTTGATTTCGTCCCGTTGGACCTGGGGACGCAGAACGCAAAAGGGCCTGACGGAAGTCAGACCCTTTTGCGTACAGTCCCAACGGGACGACACCTTGTAACCCATGACGTAGTCATAGGAATTTGTCAACGGAACATCACATCACATTCCACCACGTCAACATCACGCCTCATTAGCCTTAGCCACGGCATCCTTCGCCCATTGCTCCCGCTCATCTGGCAATTGCCAGACCGCACCACCATTTTCAATAGAATTGAACATAGGCAACCAATCACCGGGACCAGCAGATTCTGTCAATATCTCATATCGGCGCATCTTGAGAATAGGGTCTAGTGGGTTGATTAATACAGGACAAGCTTCTACACAAGCGTTACAAGTCGTACAAGCGTGTAACTCTTCTCTAGTGATATAATCGAAAAGCGATTTACCATCATCAAAATTATCTTTGGTAAGGGTTTTCGCTTCTGCTTTTAATTCTTCTTTGACATATTGTAAATCACCGCTATCTAATTTTTCGCCAATTTCTTCAGCCCGATCTCTAATATCCATCATCACTTTACGAGGGGATAATTTTTTGCCCGTTAAGTTGGCAGGACAGACAGAGGTGCAGCGACCACACTCCGTACAAGTATAGGCGGCTAATATATTTTTCCAACTCAAATCCATTACATCCTTAGAACCAAAAACGGGTAATTCATCTTCTGGTGGCATTTCTCCTGTATCTTCTGTTAGGCCCATCATCGACTTTACCTCATTCATAATCTCAGGCATATTTTCCATCTCGCCTCTAGAATTCTGATTGGCGTAAAAGGTGTTTGGAAAAGCAAACATGATATGTAGGTGCTTAGATTTTGGCAAGTAATTGATAAAAGCAAAAACTACCAAAATGTGTAGCCACCAACCCATACGCTCTATAATTTGTAGCGTACCTGTTTCTAACCCACCAAACAATGCAGGGCCGAGCCAGCTACTTACAGCCAAAGGGCCAGTACTTGGATAATGGGCAGGATCAATACCTTGTAATACCTTGTCTGCACCATTCATACTAAAAATACCGAGTAACAATAATAACTCACCAATCAATATCAGATTACCATCTAAGGTAGGCCAGCCTGTCATTTCCGACATCTGGAAGCGAGGTATTTTTAATAGGTTTCTTCTACTCAAGAAAACTACCGTTGCAATAAACGCTAATAAGGAAAGAATTTCTATACTATTAATAATCATAGTATACAGCCCGCCCAAATAAGACGCAAAAAAACGATGCTGCCCAAATATCCCATCAATCATTATTTCGATCAACTCGATTTGAGTAAACAAAAATGCTACATAGATGAACAAGTGAAAAACAGCAGGTATCCATCGTTTGAACATTTTCTTTTGCCCAAAGGCAATCAAAAACATATTCTTCCAACTTTGACCGCTATCTAGTGGCGTATCATCGTCTTTACCTAAAAGAATATTTCGACGAATCTTTAAAAATTGCTTCCCTGCATACCCGAAGGTGATAGCAGTAATAATAATGAATGCGATTTGTTGGAGCATTATTGAGAATTGTTAAACTTCTTAATGTAGCTTAGACCTCTGGTCTGAGCAGTACGACAAATTACTCAGACCAGAGGTCTAAGCTACGGATGTATGGAACAAAGGTAAAAAGTACCAAGCGAAAATTCGTTTTTTTAAGGTAAAACCTTTTTTCTAGTAAAGATGAATAATAAATCCGTCCAAATGTCGGCGTTATTGTTTTATCGTTACTTACCTCATCAAAACCAATTTTTGTGTATCATTCTCTTCTGGCGTCCTAAATACTGTGTAATAAATACCTGGGGTGTAAGCACTTACATCCACACTTTGTTGGTAAGTACCTGCTGCTTGATTACTTGCAGGAACAATTGTTTGTACCAATTGTCCATTAGCATCAAATAACTGTAACTGTACGCTAGTAGGAGTTGGTAGCGTATAGGCTATTTGTACAGCACCAGTTGTTGGATTTGGAAATATATTTACTGTAGGTAATGAATGATTAGGCTTTGTTTTAGCAGCAAATACTACTGCCTCTGAAGGCAATTCTTGTATAGCAGAAGGTTCACAGGCAACGATTTGTGCTAAAAAGGTAGCCGTAGCCGTTGCCGTAAAGCCCGGTTCTAATACAATTGATTCTCCCGCTGAATAAGTGACCGTTCCTGTTACTTGACCAGCAGAAAAGATATTATCTGCAGAATAGGTGTCTGGCGCAACAGGCATTCCATTCAAGGTCAGATCTCCGCAGCTTGTAGGCATCACTGCTTCAAAATAACAAAATCCAATAGACCAACTTTGCAGTTCACCTCCATCTCCACCAGCACTATCATTAATCGTTAAGATCCAATCCCCTTGGGTATTTTCCCCCTCGAATGCAGCAAAGCTTTCCGCGGGTAAATAGGTGTTCTCATCATTATAAGGACAGTTGAGTGTTCCAACACCTGTGTCATCTAAGTTTAAATTAAAATCATCTTCATTAAAACAGGCATTTTGTATCAATGCAATAGTCGTACCTGCTGGACTAGTAAGCGTAAATTCGAGATCGTTTAACCAAGTATGCGTACCTACTAAATTAGAAATATTGACATCTTGTATAGTTTTATCTAGTGCCACATTGATCGTAGAAGTGATAGTCGGCGTGCCACTCGCAGAAATACTTACTGGTACATCTGTAGAAGTAACAGCGTTGGAACATATTAGTGCCACACAAGAAGTAGGGGCCATAAATAAATTATTTACCACTTTGCTACAAGTGCCGTCATTGGTAAAATAAGCGATTCCATCCACGCTATTTCCATCTGATTTTAAATTAGTCAGTATCACTGTTTGTGGGCTAGTCCCTATTGGAAAAGATTGATTATTGACGACTAACTGTCCTGCCGTTGGAGGATTCGTATAAGTGACCTGCACGGTTTGTTCATAGGTATTGGTCGTCCCATCACATGCAGTCTGTCCAAGTGCCGTTATAGTGCTAATGGCACAATCAGTTCCTCCGCTAGTATTGATCGTGAAATTGTTATCCGAAATATCAAAAAATACATTATTCCTACTTTTTATTTTAATCCTTGCGGTACTGGTCGTGATAGCAGGAAAGGTGATTGGTTGGCTGCCATCATTCGGCGTATTACTAGCTAGTGTAATAGGGTAGGTAAATCCTCCATCTGTGGATAAAAGAATATCTACTGCCAAACAATTAACAGGTGCAACGTCTGTATTCGCAACATCCCATATAATAGTTGTAGTACCACTATAAATACCACTTGCATTTGGGATAGCTACCTTAAACGGCCCTGCACTTGCTTCCACTTTTAAGGTGATTTGATCTGCATGAAAACCACCGCCTCCAGCTTTGTTATCTCTAGCTATAAATTGAAAATTCAAATCTCTACCCACACTTGGCAACACCTCTCCATAGGTCGTTACATTATTAATAATATCTGTTAGTTGTGGAAAAACTCTAGTCGGAGAATCTGATGGTAAAAAACTACGAAAGATGGGCGCATTGGAAGAGGCAGCATTAATATCACCTGCTGGGCCTAAATCCCATTGTTCCCAACTATATTTTAAGGCATCTCCATCTGCGTCTGTCGCACTACCCGTTAATTCAAAAGCTGTACTTATTGGAATAGCTGTACCATTGATGTTTTCAAAATTTGCATTGGCGACTGGGGTATTGTTACCAGTAGCGGAACCATTAAAGCACGTACTACCACTTTGGTTTGTCTCCGTTACATGAGCTGTCATCTGATTTAAACTTCTCAAATGAAAATAAGCATCACTTCTATTTTGAATATTTTGAGCACTACAAATACCTGCATAGGCTTGGATCGTAGAACCACTCCCCGGTTCGTAAGCAGAGGAAGCGGTTCTATTACCGCCAGCACAACTCCCCGTAGAACCATTAAACGTATGGCTTCCGCCAAATTGATGGCCAATCTCATGCGCTACATAATCTACATAAAATGGATCGCCGATTGGACTGTTTAACCCTGTTTCGCCCTGCGCTTTTCTTGCGCTGTTACAGATGACTCCCAAGCCAGCCAGACCACCACCACCTGTCGAAAAAACATGTCCCACATCATAATTTGCTGAACCGATAACATCATCTAAGTTGGTTTGATTCTCACTTAACAAGGCACTAGCATTACCATTTGTATAAGGGTCACTAGAAGCATCGGTGTACACTAGTTTATTATTATTAGCGACTAATTCAAATTTGATTCCTAGTTCTGTTTCGTAAATACCTGATACTCTATTGATAGCTGTCACTATCGCTGCCAGACCATCGTTTACAGTTCCCCCATGAAAAGCCGTATATTCTCCTGTCGCTGCTACTGCTAGTCGGTAAGTTTTTAAGGTAACTGGGACACTACTTCTAGAGCTACCAGATGGGGTTGGAAGTTCTGAATCAGAGCGCAAATTTCCAGTATCTGATTTACCCGTGCTTAACTCGCAAGACCAAGCTTCATGGTTAGCGGTTGCATCAAAATCTTTTTTATAATAAGAAATATAGTACCGTGTGTTATTATTAAAATAAGGGTCTATAAAAATGGCACCTCCTGTTCCTCGTAAAATCATTCCATGGAAACCTTTTGGCGTTAAATCTAAATAAATAGTGGCTGATGGATTAGTAATGCCTCGTCCAAAATAAGTACGGATAGAAGGTAACTGTACACGCAAACCTTCTTCCATGATGGGAGAAAGCTGAATATCAAACTCCTCGATGCTATTATCAGGCATTGGTACTGCTAGCACTAGTGTCTCCGAGGCATCTCTAGCGGGGGCTTTTTCAAGATAATCTGCCAGTTTGGTTAGATCTAAAGAAAGGGTTCTGTAGGCTTCAGGTATAATCCAGCGATCACTATTGTCGGCACGAACAATTGATTCGTCTATATCATTAAAAAAATCTTGGCTATAAAGATTTCCATAGCAAAGTAAGACTAAACTGTAGATTATAATTTTTTTCATACTCGGAGCGTTTCGATCGGGCGGATTGATTGAAGTTTAAGAATTTAGGTGAGGATTTTGTAACGAAAAATGTTAGAATGGTAGTTCAACAAAAATAGTCATTTTCGTACTAATTATTCTAAAAAAAAATACGATATGTTAGATAGTATTCCAATCTTGACGGACTCCATTCAGAAATGAGTGGATGGAAGATACAAATAGTTGACCTAGGCAAAAAGGCTATGATGTTTTTTCCTTAAATTTGTAGGACATAGAGCTACCGTTGGACGGACTCTTAGTAGCAGACACTTAGAAAGTGGCTGATACTTGGGGGCTACGAAAAGGTGTCAGCCATTTTTAAAATGTCTGCCACCAAGAATTCGTCGTTACGAAACTACTGATTATCAATATTAATTTAAAAATGAAAATTTTAAACCAACGCCAAATCCAGCAAAAAGTAAAGCGTTTAGCGATAGAAATATTAGAACATAATTTTGGAGAGAAAGAATTAATCTTAGCAGGGATTAATAATAATGGGATGATCTTTGCGGACTTGCTATTACAAGAATTGGTGGCGATGACCGATATTCCGATCACCATTACTCGTATTCTTTTGAATCCTGCAAAGCCACTATCTAGTGATATTATCTTAGAAATGCCGCCTAAACAAGCCCATAATAAGGCCATTATCATAGTAGATGATGTGGCAAATACTGGCAGAACGATCTTTTATGCCATCAAGCCCCTGCTAGAGATATTACCCAAAAAGGTAGAGGTAGCAGTTTTGGTAGATCGTACCCATAAAGCTTTTCCTATTCGGGTAGATTATTATGGTATTTCTTTGGCGACTACTTTGCGAGAGAATATTGATGTACAGATTGTGGGGAAGGAAAATGCGGTCTTTTTGAATTAGTTACTGTTTTAGTTTTTTACCACAAGTTTTCTCTATTAGGTGTTTTTTCACCACATAGATACATAGGTCACATAGCCTGTCTAACTATGTGACCTATGTACCTATGTGGTGAAAAAAAATAAACAAAATATATGGTCTAATAACTCTCCTTCTTACTAGGAAAATCATTCGCTTTCACATCTTTAATATAACTCTCTGTTGCTTCCTTAATCACATCAAAAAGATTAGCATATCTTCTTAAAAAACGAGGATTAAACTCTTTGGTGATGCCTAATAGATCGTGTGTTACTAAGACCTGCCCGTCCGTATCTGGGCCACCTCCGATACCAATGGTGGGAATAGCTACACTTTTAGATACCTCTGCTGCGAGCGTAGCTGGAATCTTTTCTAATACCACCCCAAAGCATCCCCACTTCTCTAGTAACTTTATATCTTTTCTTAAAATGTCTGCCTCTTCCTGCTGCTTGGCACGAACGACATACGTACCAAACTTGTAGATAGATTGAGGCGTCAGTCCTAAATGGCCCATGACCGGTACGCCTGCGGACAAAATTCTTTTTATAGAATCTTTGATTTCCTCTCCACCTTCTAACTTTACGGCATGGGCACCAGATTCTTTCATAATTTTGATGGCAGAGGCTAAGGCCTTTTTGGAATCTCCTTGATACGATCCAAAAGGTAAATCCACGACTACTAGGGCCCGCTTCACACCACGCACAACAGACTGGGCATGATAAATCATTTGATCTAAAGTAATAGGTAAGGTCGTTTCATGGCCTGCCATCACATTAGAGGCCGAATCACCAACTAGCAATATATCGATTCCTGCTTCGTCTAATATTCTAGCGGAGGAATAATCGTAGGCGGTGAGCATCGCTATTTTTTCGCCTTGCTCTTTCATGGCCCTTAATACGTGAGTCGTGATTCGTTTAATATCTTTTTGGTGTATGGACATTTTTTTATTGAATAAAGATTATCTAATGATTAATTAAAGACTAAGCAACGACTAAAGTAACCAGATGACAGCCACTTTACAAGTTTCTGCCATCAAGAGTTCGGCTATTAACAATCTCGATGGTCACAAAGTACTAAGTAACGACTAAAGTAAAAACTACTGCCCCTAAATAATAACATTTACCTATATTTCATTTCTTATCTTGACTATTTTCTGTTTTTTTGTCACTGTATCTTTGCATTTATTAGGATAGTTTTAACGTAAGTTTAAGTTTGTAACTACAAAAAGATGAACTTTGACATTTCCATCACTTAAGATACTTATACAGCGATGGTTTAAGTTAACTTATAAACCATAGCCGTCAGGTTAAGAGACGGACTCTTAGTAGCAGACACTTAGAAAGTGGCTGATACTTGGGGGTCTACGAAAAGGTGTCAGCCATTTTTAAAGAGACGGACTCTTAGTAGCAGACACTTAGAAAGTGGCTGATACTTGAGGTCTACGAAAAGGTGTCAGCCATTTTTAAAGAGACGGACTCTTAGTAGCAGACACTTAGAAAGTGGCTGATACTTGGGTTCTACGAAAAGGTGTCAGCCATTTTTAAAATGTCTGCCACCAAGAATTCGTCGTTAATGACCTGATTATCAAGTGCTTTTTCTGATAGCCTGAGGGGTACGGTTATAAACTTAAACCATCGACTAAATATACGCCAATGTACTCAATAAAAACGATTGCGCTATATCTATTGACTTTACTAGCAATAGTCGGGATCAGTTCCTGTGCCAACGATTTTTCATTAAATGCTCCTGCAAAAGAGATACCGATTGTATATGGACTCTTATCTAGGGCAGATGATACCCATTATATACGGGTCGAACGGGCTTTTTTAGAAGAAGCCACTAGCGGGTTGGAATTAGCACAACAAGCCGATCAATTGTACTTTGAGGATATAGAGGTGACGATAGTACGAGTGAGTACGCAACGCGCCTATCCTTTGCAACGCGTGGATGGGGCAACAGAGGGCATTGAGCGATCGGAAG
>CAKZUM010000344.1 GCA_937921525.1 uncultured Saprospiraceae bacterium | reverse complement strand
AAGGCTTAGTAGAAAGTCAATCGCTATCTAACCAGTTGAGACTTAAATCCTATTAATAAGAATCCTAACTTTAATTAGTCAGACTTTTTAATGCAACAATCAAGCATATAATCGACTATTGAGATTAACCGAGAATCGCTCTCCTTTAGGGGTTGGGGGTAATCTCAAGTAAGCGTTTCCTACTCTTATAAACACCCAAGGGGAGCGAAATAGGAAAAGTTCAGAAAGTAGGAATAATCTTAATATTACCTGGAGTCTAAATAGTTATTCTGAACTATATTGTATTGTAACTAGTAAGATATAACTTGACCTACTACTTAGTAGTCAAACAAAATACTTGAGTTTCCTTTCTCTATTTCGTATCTTTATTAAAAATCTAAACTTATGGTAGCCATATCAAAAAAATCCTCTAAAAAAACGATGCGTAAAATTTCTTGGGAATCTTTTCAGAAACGATACCTCACTAAAGAGGATGGGTATAAGTATGAGTGGCTTAATGGAACTGTTGAGAAAACTAAACACGCTATGAATAAGAACCAGTTTTTTATTTTAAAGAATCTTACTAGATTCTTCTATGCCCTTGATGCTAAATCCACTATTAAAGGAGAATTAATCCCTGAAGGAGATACTTTCTTTGGCAAACATCATAGACGACCAGATATCGCTTTCTATACAGATAAGCAAATTTCCGATGCCCAAAAGGATTTAGATGCTGTACCTTTATTTGTGATTGAAATCATATCTTCTAAAGATCAAATGAATAAAGTACATCTTAAAATGAAAGACTATAGAAATGCTGGTGTAAAAATCATCTGGCATATCTTTCCAGAATTAGAAGAAGTGCATGTTTATTCCAATAAAGCTACTAAAATGCAAGTGAGAACAGGAAAAGATAGTTGCTCCGCTGAACCTGTCATCAAAGGATTTAAGTTAGCTGTGGGGGATATTTTTAAAAAATAACCTTTTCTTTCTTTCCTTGTTATTCTACCATGAAACAGATATTTCTTACCTTTTCTTTCCTATACGCATTTACATTGAGCTTCGCTCAAATCAACTACCAAGAAGTGGCACTAGAAAAAGAAGTGCGCCACACATTTACTGCATGGACAGTTGGCGGTGGTGTCAGTTTTTTTGATTTTAATCAAGATGGCTTAGACGACCTTACCTTATCTACTAATGGGGGCAGACGAATAGCTTTTTATATTAATAGGGGTACAGAATTTGAATTGATAGATCCCCTTGTCGATAATGTAGAAACCAACAAGCAGATTCTTTGGGTGGATTATGATAATGACGGCGACTACGACTTATATGTTGCCGCTTATGAAGGCATCAATCGCTTATATAATAATACAGGTAATTTACAATTGGTCGATGTAACAGAAAGTAGTGGTTTGTCTTTGGATATACATCGAGGATATGGCGCCTGTTGGGCCGACTATGATAGAGACGGCTGGTTAGATTTATACTATAATTCAAGAGATATTCCAGGCTCACCAGATTTCAAAAATGTCTCTCGGCTTTTTAAAAATAATGCAGATGGGTCTTTTACAGAGACAACGATTGAGATGAATGCGGAGGACGCGTTTAGTGCACCGTTTAGCTCTGCTTTTATTGATTACAATAATGACAAATGGCCAGACATTTATACTGCCAATGATAAATATAAGGGCAATACTCTATTAGAAAATAAGCAGGGTCAAATTTATGAAGATGTAAGCGAGCAGACCAACTCAGATTTAAGAGTGAATGGAATGTGCGTAACTAGTGCGGATTGGAATAAGGATGGTTGGTCAGACATCTATATTACAAATACATTTGAAGGAAATAAATTTTTAGTCAATACGATTGACTCAAATGCTACCCCTGTATTCGAAGAACGTGCAGCAGATGTAGGTATCGCTTTTAATAATACTAGCTGGGGTTCTAATTTTTTAGATGCGGATAATGATGGAGACTTAGATTTATATGTAAGTGGCGCAGAGGAATTTAGTCCAGAATCTGCTTCTAGTATTTTTTATGAGAATATGGATAATGGTTTCTTTGAAGCACCTTCTATTAGTGGCTTTGCAAAAGATACCGCCTTCAGTTTTAGTAATGCTATTGGAGATTTTAATAACGATGGTGCTATGGACATCATTGTTCAGAATAATCCACCTTTTCGATTCTTTCTATGGGAGAATTATACTCGTAATTCTAACAATTGGTTAAAGGTCAACTTAGAAGGTGTCTTGAGCAATCGAGATGCGATAGGTTGTAAATTGGATGCCTATGCTGGGGAATTATATCAATCTTTTTATACCCAATGTGGTTCTGGTTTCTTGGGCCAAAATTCGGCAACTCACCATATAGGCTTAGGGGGAAGAGCAAAAATGGACTCCTTAATTATTACTTGGCCTACTGGACATATAGATCGGCTATATGATATTACTCCTAATCAAATTCTTTCCTTAAAAGAAGGTGATTCTACGGAGGGAATAATTCAATTAGATGAAGGAATTATTATTGCGGAAAATAATTTTACCCCTATCACCTCTACTAAAGAAATTTTCTTTGATACTGCTGTTACGCTTAGTCCTAATCCAGGAAGTGATTTATTAACGATTCACTCGGATGCTACCTTGACAAAGGTGATTGTTTACGGTACTAATGGTATGGAGATTCTCAATCAAGAGTTAGATGATTTAAATACCTTTTCCTTACCTATGTCCA
>CAKZUM010000343.1 GCA_937921525.1 uncultured Saprospiraceae bacterium | reverse complement strand
AGGTATAATTTGGATGAGTTTTGGATTTAGACGAGTTAAAAAACGGAGGCATAGCCTTAGCTACGCCGAGTATTTTTAAGGAAGTATAAATTCAAAAATCGCCAAAGTATCCGACAGAATTAACTTGAATAACTACTTAGTTGGAGTAAAAAATCTATTACTTCCTACCAATATATAAGCATTAAAATCAAAGTCAATGAACTTTTTTAAAAGACTATTTTCTAAGGATAAAGACAAGGAAGTTGAGCAAAAGTTAGCAGCAGAGCAAAAAGCAGCAGCAGAACAAAAAGCAGCAGCAGAACAAAAAGCAGTAGCAGAACAAAAAGCAGCAGCGGAACAAAAAGCAGCAACAGAACAAAAAGCAGCAGCAGAACAAAAAGCAGCAGCAGAACAAAAGGCAGCAGCGGAACAAAAAGCAGTAGCTGAACAAAAAGCAGTAGCGAAGCAGAAAGCAACAGCAGAACAAAAAGCAGTAGCAGAACAAAAAGCAGTAGCAGACCAAAAAGCAGCAGCAGAACAAAAAGCAGCAGCAGAGCAAGAAGCGTTCAAGAAGAGTAATACCAAAGAAAAAAAGGCAGAACGACTAGACAAAAGTTTGAAGAAAACAAAAACTGGCTTCTTCTCTAGAATATCTAAAGCTATTGCTGGTAAATCAAAAGTAGATGTTGAAATATTAGATGAATTAGAAGGTGTTTTAATTTCTTCAGATGTTGGATTAGAAACAACCGTCAAAATAATTGAACGACTAGAAGCTAAAGTTGCAGAAGATAAGTACATTAATACAAGTGAACTGAATCAGATTCTTAGAAATGAAATCGTAGATTTGTTATCTGAGAACAACACGGAAGATGTTGCAGATTTTATTCCTCCCGGAGGGGATGTTCATCCAAGTATTATATTAGTTGTAGGAGTCAATGGGGTGGGTAAAACTACTACTATTGGTAAAATAGCCTATCAATATAAAATGAGAGGCAAACGGGTAGTACTTGGTGCAGGAGATACTTTTAGAGCTGCTGCCGTAGATCAACTTAAAATATGGTCGGAGAGAGTTGGATGTGATTTTTATAGTAAAGGAATGAATACAGATCCTGCTGCAGTTGCTTTTGAAACGGTCAACTATGCCATTAACTATGGCTGCGATGTCGCTATCATTGATACTGCTGGAAGACTCCATACCAAAATTAATTTGATGAGAGAGTTAACAAAAATCAAAAATTCCATCAGCAAACGCTACCCTAATGCACCACACGAAGTATTGCTCGTTTTAGATGCAACTACGGGCCAAAATGCAATAGAACAAGCTACTCATTTTACAAATGCGACCGATGTAACAGCATTGGCATTAACTAAGCTCGATGGCACTGCTAAAGGAGGGGTAGCGATAGGTATTAGCGATCAATTTAAAGTGCCTATCAAGTATCTAGGCATTGGAGAAGGTATAGAAATGATGCAAGTCTTTAATAAACAACAATTTGTAGATTCGCTATTCAAAGAAAGTAAACAGTTTTCTAAATAAGTAATAGGTAATAGGTAAAAAGTAATAAGGACCTATTACCTATTACTTTTTACCTATTACTTATAATGCTCCACAATCCTCTTTTAGTAGGTACTTCCAAAGGCTTGATTGTCTTTGATAAAAAAGGAAAAGAATGGTTTGTCCAAAAAATCCATTTTTTGGGCTTACCTGTTTCCGTAGTTTATAACGATCAAATCAATCAAACATGGTGGGTTGGAATTAGTCACCACCATTGGGGACAAAAGTTATATTATTCTAAGGATCAAGGTCTAAACTGGGAGAAAATTATCACACCCAAATATCCTTCCAATACTATTCTTCAAAATAAATCAATTAGTTTAAAAAAAATCTGGTGTATCCAACAAGGGGGTAACTCCTACCCTAACAGAATCTGGATCGGTACGGAACCGGGTGGTTTATTTATAAGCGAAGATTATGGAAAAACTTTTAATTTAGTTCAAAAGCTATGGGATCATCCAAGTCGCCAAAATAAAAACCAATGGTTTGGAACTGGTAGAAATGGTCCATATATCCATTCTATTGTCATTGACCCAAGAGATAATAATCATGTATATATTGCAGTCAGCTGCGCAGGCATCTTCGAAACCTATGATAGTGGACTGACATGGACTCCTAAAAATAAAGGCTTAGTAGCAGCCTATTTGCCAAACCCTACAGCAGAAATTGGCCACGATCCACACCGACTTCTAGCATGTCCTGCTCATCCAGATGTATTATGGCAACAGAATCACTGTGGTGTTTTCAGATCTACAGATGGGGGATTACAATGGAATGATGTTAGTGGGCCCTTAAAATATGGCTTTGCTTTAGCTGTAGATGAACTTGATCCACTCAAAGCATGGACCATTCCAGCTGTAAGTGATGAAGTGCGCGTAGCTCCAGATTTAGGACTAAAGGTTTGTTACACAAGTAATGGTGGACAAAACTGGCAAGATTTAAAAAATGGATTACCTCAAGAATATTGTTTTGATATTGTATTTAGACATAGCTTTGCAAAAAATAATAATTTTTTAGCCTTTGGGACGACTACTGGCAATTTATTCTTGTCAGAAAATGAAGGGCATTCCTGGAAATGTATTGCCTCTAACCTATCTAGGATAGATTGTATTAGCTTTGGAAATAAGCTGCTCGGATGAATTAATTGCCTGCCCTCATACACTCAATTTAAATTAAATAGGGCAAACGAAAAGTCAAAATCGTAATATATAATTCATTGAAAAATGCTTGGGGTCGATGGTTGAAGTTTGTAACTTCAACCTAATATGCTGCAAGTTTGTAACTTGCTTCCACCAATATATGAAGTTGTTTAAGAATGTAGACTGAAATTAGTTGTAAGTGCTTGATTGTCAGGACACAGTCTTTTTAAATTTTCGTAGCCTTAGCTACGGGAATTTAAAAAGGCGAAGTCATTGACGATCAATGACTTGCAAATAAA
>CAKZUM010000342.1 GCA_937921525.1 uncultured Saprospiraceae bacterium | reverse complement strand
CTGGTAAAAGAAGATAATATTTCTAATTGTAGTCTAATTGGTTTATCCTCGATTATTGTTTTTAATTGTCGAACTAAGCTATTTTTTAGATGATTCGAGAAAGGGACTTTGATATATCCAGACTCATCTATAATGGGATATTTACGCATGATTTCTACCAACGTCTTATCCACTTCTGCAGTTATTTTATACCTTTGATCTCGCCATTGAAAAGAAAAGTCTTTTTGTTGAATATCTGATTTAATTGCTGGTAAGCGGTTAAAAGCCAAGGAAAAGGGTTTACCATTCGGGGTTGCAATAAAATTCAATAGATAAATCGCTTTTGATCGCTTAGTTCTTTTATACTGTAATTCTGTTAAGCCAAAGTATCTACTTCCCTCCTCCTCAATCATGGGCGTTTCGTAGATGTTGTCCAAGGTTTTGACATAGAGGAAAGCCGTTTTTCCCAAAAAAGCTAAACGCGTATCGTAATGAAGTTTGGACATTAAAAACCAAGTAGCTAGTACTTTGTAAGAAGCTCCTTTATTGACAAATATCTTATCCACCGTTTTTTCTACTAACTCATATAACAGCCAATCATTCAATTGATATTGATGTTTGGCAGTTCGTAGCCCTGATAACACAGATTGATAAGGGGCACGTTCCATGCTTCTATAAAATTGAACGATCTCTTCTTCTTCCAATTTCACCTTATGATTTATCACCAATTCAGGAGCATACGGAATCTTTATGGTTTCCGTATAAAAAGGAAATTCAATTGCTTTGTCTGGCACTGGTTCATTAAAAGAAAGAAGCAAGGTGATAAAAGAACTTAAAAAAAATAAAAGAGTGTTTTGTGTCATAAGAATGATTTCGTAGAGCAGATTTACCTAACAAAATAGGCTTGTCGGACTTCCTTTTCTGTTTCTAAAACTAAATAATAAACGCCTTTCGGTAGTTTATATTCCAGCAAGGTCCTTTCAAATTGCTTTTTCGCAGGTATTTTCCTTTTTAAATGTACTTTTCCAGACCAATCATAGATAGCTAGAGTAGCCATTTTTTCGATTGGGGCAATATAAACTAGCTCTAACTGATCCCTTGTTACAAAAACTTCTACTGCTTGAAAGGACTCATTATTCCTTCCTTTCAGCAAACTGTAAGCTTTATAAAAATCAGGAATTCCATACCCCAATACGTTATCTGGATCAGTAGCTTGGCTCGCACTTTGTTCAATAGCTAATCGAATATCCTCATTGCTTTTATGAGGGAAGGCCTGTTTTAGATTGGCTACCAATCCTGCAATCAGCGGAGAGGACAAGGAGGTACCATTACTAACACCAATATCATATCCTCTAATTGATGCCACCGCCACCTGCTGCCCCATTGCAGAAATATTGGGTTTTATGCGTCCATCAGCAGTGGGGCCAAAAGAACTAAATCTGGCCCTACTCTTAGTCGCCGTAACCGCCCCGATAGCGAATACCCCTCTACTATCTGCTGGAGTACCTACAAATTTCCAAGCCCCTGATCCTGAATTGCCCGCACTATTTACTACAAAAATACCTTTGGAGAAGGCAATCTCGGCAGCTCTAGAAGCCCTAGAAGTCTGCCCATTCAAATCTTCATACACATAATTCATCTTTTCTTCTGAGAATTGGGTGTATCCTAAAGAGGAATTAATCACATCTATTCCCATACTATCTGCAAATTCTATAGCAGCTACCCAATTGCATTCTTCCGTAATAGATTCAGAACGAACATCTTCTGTTTTCATGCAGAGATACGTTGCTTGCGGTGCCGTTCCTACATATAGGTAAGGGAGATTACTAGCCATAACAGAAAGTACCGAGCTGCCATGAGACGCAGATTCATAAACATACTCATCTCCATCGACAAAATCTTTACCCGGTAATAAGCGATCATGTACCCGCAAGCTATCAAAGAAAGGCATGACATCTACTCTATTGAAACCACCATCTTGAACGCCTACATAGACCCCTGTTCCTTGATACCCTAAACGATGCAAAGCATGGCCATTGACCATACTGATTTGCAAAGAGCCATAGCCGTAATAGCCGGACGTTCGTTCGTAGGGTTCAATCGGTACATTTCGAAAATTCCTTTTCTTTTCGGTCGGTTGGTGGTATCGCCCTACTCGTTCCACTTTTTTTACAAAATCCAATTTTTCTAATTGTTTTGCTAGGCTATCTGTTGTGACTACTGTTACCGCATTCAACCACTTAGAGGTATGTCTAATACGAACTCCCTTTTCAGCAATAGCTGACAAGTATTTTTCATTGACAGGCAAATCCATAGAGTCAATTGGTATATGTAAACGTGCTCTACGCGCTAATGCCCTTGGTGACAGGAAAGCTTGGGGATGGAATATACTATAGGCTGTCGTATGTTTATCTTGAAGTTCTACCCAAAAATTAGACAACTCAGTCTGACTATGAAGGAGAATAGGTAAAGAAGAAAAAAGAAAAAGGATAATATAACGCATGAAGTACATTAGTAGAAGAATTGTTAATAAAGCATCTCCTACTTATAACGCAAAAGAAAGAAGAAATGATAAAAAGAAAGGAAGATTTTTTGAAAATGAAGAGGAAACTTAGATTAAAATTTGCTGGTTGTCTTTATTGATACATAGGTATATTTTTCCATCGAGAGGGTACAACTTCTGTTAAGAATAACGGAATTATTCATAAGTGATCAATGCCAACAACCAGCATAGAGTGAACTTTCTTTAAAAAATTCAAGCGGGGGATAAAAGGGGTAAATTTAAGTAAGTTTTTTAAGTGGGAATCGTATCGGAAGGTTCTCTTTTGAGGGAGAAATATCATTATAATAAGTAGGAATGATACTACAAATATAGTGTGTTTGAATAGTGTTATGAACTATTTAGTCATTTTTTTTTAATAACAAGATAAAAACATTATTCAAATTGTGACTTTTCAAGGTTATTGTTAAGGTTCTATGGTATCATGCACTCGTTTCCACCGCCGATGAGACCAAAGCCATTTTTCTGGTTTATTTTTTATTTCTTGTTCTAAAAGTTTTGCATATTCTTTGGTTAACGATCCGTAACTAACGCTGCTAGTATCGAAAGGAATCTGTTGTATGACAAACTCATAGGTTCCCCATTGCCTTTTTTTGATAGAAAAATAGAAAACTGGATAATTCGTTTTTCGAGCAATTTTCTCAATTCCATGTATAAAAGGGGTACGCCTGTTTAAAAAGTCTATCCAAATTGCATGTTTTGTGGAAGCAGGACTCTGATCTCCTAAAAATAAAAATACACTAGCTTGGTTTTTCTTTTCTATGATTTTCCTACCTACTTGCGGCATGGGGACCATATTCATTCCCCATTTAGTTCTAAGGCTATTGATGTATTGGTCTATATATGAGTTACTCATTGGCTTATACGCCGTATAAATCGGATAAGACATCCACAGCGGAAATGCCATACATCCTAATTCCCAATTATTATAATGACTGCCTATTAATAAGCAAGACTGCCCATTTTCTAAATAAGGGTGTAATAAGTCAGCAGTTGTCCCTTTAAAATGATCTTTTAATTGCGATTTAGTAAAAGAAGTTGCTTTAATTGTTTCAAATA
>CAKZUM010000341.1 GCA_937921525.1 uncultured Saprospiraceae bacterium | reverse complement strand
TCCTCTGTTTGTAAATTCTAATAAGCGTGCACCACCTTTGTAACAAGCTGTTATTACTTTTTTACCTAGTTCAATATCTGCATGATAAAAAAGCGGCATCATCCCTTGTTCTGCCGCTTTTGTTAAGACTTGTATTTTTGTAAATTTTGCCATTCTTAAAGTTGTTTTTAAAATTTGTCCAGCAACGAGAAGTTGCTGGACAAAAGGCTTACTATTTCTTCCAAATTGAGAACTATTATAGTTTAAGTTTAGTTTAATTCTCAATTCTACATTCTCAATTCTAAATTATCTAGCAACCCGACCAGATGCATCTCCTCCCATTAACTTCTCTACCTCCTCTACCGTAGCTAAGTTGGCATCTCCGTAAATAGTATGTTTTAAACAAGAAGCCGCTACTGCAAAATTCAAGGCATTTTGGTCATCATCTGGATAAGTTAACAAACCATAGATTAGTCCTCCCATAAAGCTGTCTCCCCCTCCTACTCTATCTACGATATGCGTAATTTGATAAGTTGGCGCTTCAAATAAAGTTTTACCATCATACAACACACCTGACCACGTATTATGAGAGGCACTGATAGATCCTCTTAAAGTCGTAATTACTTTTTTGGCTCTTGGAAACATTTTCATTAACTGTTGTAAAACAGATAAATAGGATTTAGCATCTACCTCGTGACCTGCGGTAACATCCAAGCCTTCTGGGTGTAACCCAAAATGTTTTTCTGCATCTTCTTCATTCCCTAAAATAATGTCACAACCTGCTACTAATTCAGGCATCACTTCACCGGGTTCTTTACCATACTTCCATAATTTCTTACGGTAATTTAAGTCTGTCGAAACCGTTACACCCATTTTATTAGCCATTTGGATTGCCTCCAAACAAGCATCAGCTGCACCTTGTGAAATAGCAGGTGTAATACCAGTCCAATGAAACCAATCTGCATCTTTAAATACTTCTGCCCAGTCAATCATTCCTTTTTCAATCGTAGACATCGCAGAATGTGCTCTATCATAAACGACTTTACTACCTCTACTGACGGCACCTATTTCTAAAAAATAAATACCTAGACGTTCCCCACCTCTTGCAATATACTGGGTACCTACATTTCTCTTGCGCATTTCCATCAAAGCACATTCTCCAATATCATTGTTAGGTAGGCGCGTAACAAATTGAGTTGGAATACCATAGTTAGCCAAGGTTACAGCTACATTACTTTCTCCACCACCATATATTACATCGAATGAATTTACTTGAGAAAAACGCTTAAATCCTGGCGGCGTTAAACGAAGCATAATTTCTCCAAATGTTACTACTTTCTTCATGATTATTATTAGAGTTACAATTTTAAATTATCAACAATTAAGAAAAAGCTAGACCACCATTGATATCGAAATTAGCTCCTGTTATAAAAGTACTCTTATTAGAAGCCAGATAAACCACTAAATCGGCAACTTCATCCGCTCTTCCTTCTCGTCTTACTGGCGTTTTTCCAGCAACAATAGTTCGTACCTCATCTTTGGTAAAGTCATCATGGAATTTTGTTCCAATCAATCCAGGACAAAGTGCATTTACCCTTATCCCTTTTGGTCCTAGTTCTTTTGCCATTGCTCTTGTAAAGGTCGTAACTGCCCCTTTTGAAGAGGCATATAATGCAGATCCACCACCGCCACCATCTCTTGCAGCTAAAGAAGAAAGGTTGATAATAGAGCTACCTTTCCCCATCATTGGTTCAAAAGCTTGCATCGCAAAAACAGTTCCTTTGAAGTTGACATCCATCACTAGGTTATAGAAATCCTCATCAAACTCCTGTAACGTTTTACGAGCAAAAAGCCCCCCTGCATTATTCACGAGAATATGCACTTTTTTACCAAAAGCTTTTATGGTTTTATTCTTTAAGCTTTTAATACCTTTTAAGGTCGATATGTCTGCCTTGACAGCAATCGCTTTTCCTTTAAATGCCGCTATCTCTTCTAGCGTCTTCTTTGCGCCAGCTCTAGAGCTATTATAATTCACAACAACCTTTGCGCCTTCTTTGGCTAGTTGAACAGATATTGCTCTGCCAATATCTCTTGCCCCTCCTGTTACTACGGCTACTTTTCCTTTGAATATACCCATATCTTTTTTTTTAGATCAGAGAGTAGAGACCGTTTCACTGAGAGAACAGAGACTAGTAAAACATGTATTACTTGAAGTCATTGTTGCTATCATAGAAAGTGATCTCTTTACATAATTTACTTTAATTTTGAACAGGGAGTAGAAAGTATTTTACTGAAAAAAGTAGCGACAAAAATCTATTTACTGCAAAAGTCTCTGTTCTCTCAACATAGTGGTCTCTACTCTCTGTTCTATTTTCATTTATATTCCTAACGCTTGCCCACCACCTACTTGAATTGTTTCGGCAGTTAAGAAGGAAGCATCTTTACTAGCTAAGAAAGAAACAACACCAGCTACATCTTCTGGCTGACCTAATCTTTTTAGCATAATATTATTGGCCCAAGATTTAAAAACCTCAGGCTTTGTAGATTTAATTCCAATATGAAAATCAGTATCAATCGTACCCGGAGATACTGCATTTACTCTAATGCCATACTCCGCCAAATCTTTCGCTAAGGCTCTTGTAATTGTATGTACAGCAGCTTTAGAAGTTCCGTACATTCCTGCACCCGGGCCACCTGCGTTCCAACCTGCATTGGAAGTATAATTAATGATTGTTGGATTATCTCCCTTCTTTAGAAAAGGTATTGCCGCTCTTGAAGCAAAAAATACAGAATCTAAATTTAATGCCATAACAAATCTGTAAAACTCAGTTGTCATTTCTTCAAATCTGGATCTTCCACCTAATCCACCCGCATTGTTTACAAGTACATCAATACGGCCATATTTTTTACCAATTTTGGTAATATTCTCTGTTACCGCATCTTCTTTGGTAACATCAAAACCGTAGTATTCTGCGGTGATACCTTCTGCAGCAAGTTCCTTTACTCTTTGAGCTCCTTCCTCATGTTTGATACCATTTATTGCTACAATAAATCCATCTTTACCTAATCTTTTTGCTACTGCCAAACCAATTCCAGCAGTCGCTCCTGTTACTACAGCTACTTTTTTTTCAGTCATAATTATTTATTTTTAGATATAAATCTAATTTTAATTTTAATTTCTTTTAATAATTGAATTCGTATTTCCTAAAGGTTTTAAAGGTGCAATATTAGGACATAATATCCAGACAGCTGCCAAAGCAATCAAAGCGAGTGATGCACCAATAATGAATGCAGGTGTATAATTTCCATCGGAAGTTAACCAAGGGACAAATCTAACTAAACCAGCAGCACTAAACTTGGCCGCCATTCCTGCAATACCTGCTAATGTTCCGACCGTTTTTCCACCAAAAAAGTCACTTGGTAAAGTTTGAACATTGCCAATTGCTGTTTGGAAACCAAATAAAACAACTGCCATTATTAATACAGCTGTTGTCGGTCCTCCTGGATTAGCCAATGCTAATAAACTAGGCAACATAATCAAACAGCCAAGTGTAATAACCATTTTTCTTGTTTTATCTACACTCCATCCTGCTTGCATACGATTTTGTGCTAACCGTCCTCCAAACAAAGCTCCAATCATTGCTCCAACATAAGGAACCCATCCATAAAGTCCAATTTCCTTCACATTCATACCATATACTTCATTCAGATATATAGGAATCCAAACGACAAATAACCACCAAATAGGATCAATCGCTGCGGAGGCAATAATAACACCCCAACTTTGTTTATGGCCCAACAATTGTCCTGTAGAAGGATTATATCCTTCATCGTACTCGCCATCTTGATCTTGATCTTGGTTTTCCTGACCACTCAAAATATATTGTCTTTCTTCATCAGATAGCCAAGGATGTTCTTGGGGTGGCGATTTTACTATATATAACCAGGGTATCAACCACAACAAACCAATCAGACCTACTACGACAAAAATCATTTGCCAACTAAAATAGATCGTTAGGGCTGCAATCAATGGAATTGAGATAATTCCTCCAAGTGCTGCACCTGAGTTGAAAAGACCTTGTGCAAATGCACGCTCTTTTGTCGGAAACCATTCCGCATTTCCTTTAGCTGCCCCAGGCCAGTTTCCTGCTTCCGCAACACCTAATAGCCCACGAAAAATACTAAAACTTAATATTCCCTGCGCAAAAGCATGTAAGGCAGTCGCTATGGACCAAACGCCAATGGATAATGCAAACCCAAGACGTGTTCCAATCCAATCAAATATTTTCCCAAAAATTGCTTGTCCAAATGCGTAGGCAAACATAAAGACGACCGATATTATGGCATAAATATCTTTTCGCTCAAGGTCGGTTTTATCAGGATAAAGATCTTTAGCTATTTCAGGCCAAAGTACCCCCATCGCTTGACGGTCAATATAGTTGATGACAGCCGCAAGTGCGATTAAGCCAACAACCCACCAACGTAATCCTTTTCGTTTCATTTTGTTTTGTTTCTCGTATGAACTTAAAACTAGTTTTCAAAACCTCACACTACCAATTTTCGCAGCTCAACTATATTCTTATACAACTTCTTTGCATCCGATTGGACTAGAGATATTTTCTTTATACTTCTTTATGCTTCTTTATCGCCAAAATAAGATACGGCCCCACCACTTAAGAAATCTTCTCTTACAGGGCTAAATGTATCAATCAACATACCTTCTTCCAAGCAAACTGCACTATGCAATAAATTAGGTTCAATATATACCCCATCTCCTGCTTCAACAATTTGCTTTACTCCATCAATTTCAAACTCAAATTTACCTGAGACACAATAAGTAGCTTGCGTGTGAAAATGTTGGTGAGGGGATCCTAATGCTCCTTTCTCAAATTTCACTTTTACCATCATTATTTGGTTATCGTAGCCTAAAAATTTTCTTGATACTCCCCCACCAAGTTCCTCCCATTCCATTCCTTTTGTGATGATGTATTTTTCACTAAATCGTTGCATTGCTTTTTTATATTTTTTCTATGATTTGTAAAATAATTTGATTTATTTTAATTGATAAGGACCTATCCACTCATATACTACTCCATCAATATCAACTTCATGGATAGCCTCCGCTGAGGCATTCTGATGTGCTAAGAATAGCATCCATTCTTTTCCAGCTTTATTACTAAATTGAATGGTTGTGTAATTTGCATCATCATATAAAATATTTACTTTTTCAATACTTGTAAATGGGTCTTCCGCTAATTCTGTTGTCCAACTATAAGCACCATGCGGTTCTATTACAGAAACAAACGTTGCATCTTTGCTATCCTTTTTTCTAATAATAAATGCTGGATCATGTCGCAAATTATATTCCCGATCATTCGCTCCAAGTCTAGCAAAAATCAATTCATCCTCAGCTGATGCTACACTTGTCATAGAGTAGAATTTACCATTAGAAAACCAATTGATATGGGCATTATCTCCTTTTGCTTTGCCTACTGCCTCTTTCCATAAATGCTGATAACCATGAGCATCCCCTAGCGTAGTTAAATTGGTCGCTTCTTTTTCGTAGTCAAAGTTCGTTAATAATAACTGCCCTTGAAACCAAACTGGTAAATCGTATTGATGCTTGTTTTCTGAAGTAGCTTTAAACACATCTATTAAAACGGGATGACGAAAGTTTTTGTCTTTTACCAATACCATTGTTCTGTGTAGATTGCTATCCGTATAAGCGTTTTCAGATTTGGCACTTACTACTTGTACATCTCCTTTTCCATGAAAATAATAGAGCTCAGGATGATGTTTTTCTCCTATTCTAATATCCCCATTATAGTGAGATGTTTCATCTATCACTATGGTATTGTGGGCAATACTTTGTTTGGCCCAAGTTTTATTTTCTTTTAAATAGCGACCTCCTCCTTTCTGATCAATATTTACCCAACGAGCAGCTCCATAATCTTGCATGATTTCGCCTGTCTCATCATACAAGGAATAGGATAGCTTGTCAAAATGTCCATGTCCCATTCCTTGTGCAGAATATTTCATCACCACACACAATTCATTATCTGAGGCGGTACTAGTTCTTAAAATACCAATTCCTCCTTCTGTTCCATCAGGACCATCTGTGTAAGCGATAGATTTCTGTTTCATTGGTTTGGCAAGTCCGTCCGCTAATCCTTTTGCTACTGCAAAACCTGCTTCATCTAAAGCAACCGTTCCCTGTTTTTGGGCAACGGATAATAACATAGGATCGTTCCCATAATGATAATAGGCTAAATCAACAGCAGTAATTACTTCTCGTGCCTTCCAAGACATTCCTTTCTGCGAGTCATTTATTGGATAAAAAAGTCCATTCGCATCTGTCTGATACAGCAGCGAATATACAGCTTTTTCTAAGATCTTATCTCTATATTCAAAAATCCCTAGTTCAGGTTTGTTATTTGCTAAGGATTTACTGAATTGTAAAAAAGGAAAAATAGCATAACGCAAGTAATATGGTCCTTCGGTAAAGTATCCATCAGGAGAAAAAGAACCATCTAATTGTGCTAAGAAACCTGCTTTTTTTTGTTCCTCTGGACGAATCAAGCCACCGTCATTATCTCTTTCGTTCTTCTTATTTTTATTAATATCCAGACCGTATAACGCTCTATCTACTAATTCTTGATCGTCCATGACTAAACCAATCATCCCAACTGCTGCATTTCCCCAAGTGCTATGATTATGAATACGATTAAAAAATCTTGGATTGCCCGTAGACAGAAAATCTGCATAGGGTCGAAACAAATTTTTTTCTAGTTTTGCTCTTTCTTCGGCTGTACAAAAATCATAGATACAATCATATGCTTGGCTCACATAAACTAACCAATTAGCATCATTCAAACATTGCCAAAAAATCTTTCCCGTTGCATAAGATCGATCCGTGGGATGTATGGGTAGTGTGGGATACATGTTCGCATATTCTAGCAACATATCCCGTATATAAACTGCATACTTTTTATCACCTGTGACTTGATACAAAACTCCTGCTTTTTGCATCACAAACCAATTCTTTTTATGACGTTGGTGGGTGTAGCCACCTGCCATATCTTTTGGAATAGGTACGTCTATTCCTATCGCTATTTCTGCATCTATTTCCGTTATAGCATCTGCTAACACTTTATCGAATAGTGGCACTTTGCCTAGAGAAGCTTTGATCTTAGCTACCCCTTCTTTGGTTAACATTAAATTGGGGTGAGTATTACTCTCCGATTCGTCTACAACCTGCAACTGCATGTCTTCTTTTGTTGATATTTCCAAAACGGTTTTGTCTTGGACTGCACAACTTATGTGCAACAATTGTACAATACAAAAAAGAAGAAATGATTTACTTTTAGTTGACAAGGTTTATTTTTTGTAAACGTAGCTCAAGCTGGAAGCTTGAGCTACGTGTAATTACGTTTGCATGAAATTTCTTAATCGGGTCAAATCTTGTTGTAAGGCAGCTATTACTTTTTCTGAAGGTATTTTTAAAGACCTTGCCCCGTGTTCCGCTCCACCTAAATCATACTCTGCATGTAAGGAATAAGGCTTCTTTAAATTCAAGGTGTTGAGCAGTTGAAAGAATTTCTCAAAATTAACTGCTCCTTCTCCAATCGCAACATTTTTAACTGTCCATTCCGCTTCTTTCTCCACATAAATAAAATCTTTTAAGTCGATGGATTGAATATGGGGTTGTAATAGTTTTAAGCCAACTTCCCATGATTTCAAACCTTCCACCATTGCGTGTCGGATGTCAAATTGACATCCTATCCATTTTGGATTTAAATCTTTTATTAACATCCATATATCCCAAACTGCTGCTCCGACACTCGTCCCTGAATGATTTTGGTAATCGCCCCGAATGTTATAATGTTCATTCATTTGCTCCAGTTCTTTTAACTGGGGCTTGAAGGCTTCTATTTGTTCAGCAATAGGTTGATCCTCTTTATATTTCAACCAACCCATACGGTAGGTTTTTATTCCTAAGCTGCTTGCTGTTTTTAGTATTCTTTCTGTTATGGGATCTTCGACAGTAGTGATCGTCGTCGTCATCATTTCCGTCTTCAATCCAGCTTTTTGCATAGCAGCTACTGCTTTGGGCAAATCTCTCTCTACATTTTCTGGCAATACATGCCCTTTTCTTCTGACCGTTAAATCTAAGCCATCAAAACCTATTTCTTTTGCTACTTTGGACATCTCTTGATAATCCAACCATTGAAGGTGTTTTGAAAATAAATAGATGTCTGATTTTGTTTGTTCATTTTGGCAAGAAATGGGTAGTAACTTATTGATAGGACTCATTAATCCCATAGTGCCTATTAACTTTAAGTACGCCCTTCTTTCCATTGATTTATAATATTTTTGGTTCTTTGACAAATCCCGTGTTTCAAATCGATTGTCGAGGTTTGTAACCTCGATACCATATGATTATCATAGTGCATCGAGGTTAAAAACCTCGACGATCCTCCAAATAACCGTTTATTTTTTAGGAGCGGAACTCATCCCAACCGTTGCCTCTTTAAACCAAACTTCTGTATAATTTCCAGTCGCATATTGTTTAGCTATATCGCCTCCATGCGTTTCTGCACCAGCACACCAAACTATATTTTTCTCAGGGGCTTTTCCATTCGTCTGATTATATGCACCCTGCTTGAAATAATTCAATTCTCCAGCGTAAGCATTTTTACGCTCTACACCGTCTTGACCAATTGGTACAAATAAGTTCTTTGTTTGCTCTGGAATATCTGCCTTTGTTGTATATTCTGATTGTATCAAATTCTTAGTGAAGGTTTTGGTTTCGTGACCTTGACTTGTGAAAGTTAAATACATGATTCCTTCATGGACATTTATTTCATAGCTAAACTCCTCTCCTAACTCAATTCCATCTGCTGGTTCTTCTGGAAAATCTGTTGGACTTGTTCCAATAACAGACATATCATAACCCCAAACTGGATAAGAATAATCCCATCTTCCAGAATTATCATCGCCTGCGGTATTGATTTCATAATTCCAAAAAACAGAACCTTTAGTATGGCCAGGAAATTTCTTATAAAATATTTTACAGGGTTCATTTTCATGTCCTTCTCCACTATGGATTTGTCCAATTACAGTCGAATAGGAAGCCGCTACCCTACCATCGCCAGAAGTCGAAACGTGCATCACTTTACATGAGCCTGTTAATTTTCCTCCTTGCTCAGGTGTCCATTCTCTTTTTTCGTGCAACTCTGTTCTTGTGTTGCTAGAATTTTTTGAAGTAACCCCTGAATTAGGTGTTTTATAGACCACCCAACGCATCGTTCCATCAATTACTGTATAGAAAAAGTCTTTATTTTCAAACTCCGTGAGGTCATCAACAGATGTTCCATCCCCCATCAACATTTTAAATTTATCCATGAATGGAATCACTTCATTAGGATAAACTACTTTCTTACTGAGGCCATCATTTGCTGTGAAATATCCTTCATTAGATATAGCATCATCTGGAATAGTTACCGTAGATTCTTTGAACCACACTTCTGCGTAGTTTCCATCTGCATATTGTTTTTGAAGATCTCCATCATGCGTTTCTGCACCTGCACACCAGACTTTATTTACAATAGGATCTTTTCCATTTGTTTGATTGTAAGAACCTAGTTTAAAAAACAGTCCCTCTTCTGCATAAGCATTCGCACGCTCTACCCCGTCTTGGCCAATTGGCACAAATAATTTTTTAACTTGCTCCGGCATATCTGCCTTTGTCGTATATTCTGATTTTATTAGGTTTTTTGTAAAGGTTTTGGTTTCGTGGCCTTCGCTCATGAATTTTAAATACATGATGCCATCTTTCACATGGACTTCATAACTCAATTCTTCTCCTAATTCAATTCCATCCGCTGGTTCTGCGGGGAAGTCCGTTGGCGTTTTTCCAATTACAGAAAAATCATAGCCCCAAACGGGATAAGAATAATCCCATCTCCCAGAATTATCATCACCTGCGGTATTGATTTCATAATTCCAAAAAACAGAACCTTTTTTATGTCCTGGGAATTTTTTATAAAATAATTTAAACGGTTCATTCTCATGTCCATCAGCACTATGAATCTGACCAATGACCATAGAGTAAGAAGCCGCTACACGTGCATCGCCCGTGGGAGAAACATTCATTACTTTGCAAGTAGCGTTTAATTTGGCCTCCGACATGGCAGACCACTTTTTCGATTGCGCTAATTCTGTTCTTGTGTTACTTGAGGTGCCGTGGGTGTTTCCTCCATTGGGTGTTTTATAAACTATCCAATTTTGTTTGCCATCATTTTTAGTATAAAAGAAGTCTTTATTTTCAAAATTAATTGGAAAACCAACATTAGAGCCATCTCCTAAAATCAATTTGAAATGATTAAAAAATGGCATTACATCACTTGGTAAGGCAGTGGTTTGAATTGCTGTTTTATCTACCAATTTAGTTGCATCATTACATCCAAAGGATAGTATAAATACACAAAATATTAAGAAGATAGATAATGAAGTGCTATTTTTCATATTCATTTTTCAATTCATTTTTTCAATAATCGCTACCACCCCATTATAGGAAATAATACAAGCAAAAATCAAAGCACTCGCCATTCCTATATTCAAACCTATACCTGCTTTGTGTTCGCCCATCAATTCTTTTCGATTAATTAAAATCATCATTCCTATAATGACTAAAGGTAAAACGAAGACATTAAAAACTTGCGTTAATATTTGTGCATTAATCGGATTCACTCCTAATACAGGAACGGTTAATCCCATCAAACAAGCGATACCTGTTAAAACTTTAAACTGTGTAGAACTAAGATCTAATTCTCCCTTTTGATAATCTGCAATCAATATTGGCGCGATCATTAGAATAGGAAAAATAGAAGATAGTCCTGCTGCTAAAGTTCCCATAAAAAAAATAACAATTGCAAATCGCCCTGCAATAGGTTCCAAGGTAGAAACCATATCTAACACTTTTGTCACGACTTTTCCTTCCTCAAAAAATGCCCCCATAGCTACTGCCATGATTGCCCCACTAATCATAAAAATTAAAATAGCCGCCCAGAGTGCATCTTTTTGTTGATCTTTCAAGTTAGCTATTGTCCAGTTTTTACCTTGAATAAACAATGGGCGAGATAAGAACGTAGCTGCCGCCATCGTGGTACCTACAAAAGCAGCCACCAACATTCTACCACCTTCCACTTGAGGGATACTAGGTATCATACCCGCAGCCACCGCACTCGGATCAGGCAATACGACAAAGAAAGATAATAAAAAAGATATGCCCATCAAGGACACAAAAAGAATTAAAATATTTTCAAAGAGTGTATAGCTTCCTTTCAATAACAAACTATAAAATATTGCAATAATCGTTACCGCAATAATTAAAATACCCCAATAAGATTGATCTGCTAAATCAGGAAAGAACAAAACTAAAGTCTCAAAAATAGCATTGGAAGAAATACCTAAAATACCGATTAAGGAATTCCATTGTCCAAAGGATATACCTGCAATAATTAGCAGGCCTATCAGATTTCCAAACTTCAAGTGTTTTCTAAAACTGTATAAAGCCGTTTCTCCTGTTACTAAATAATATCGTCCATACGCTTCCATCAAAACCCACGAAAACAAGCAGCTGAAAAATAGTACCCATAGTAACTGCATTCCATACTGACTACCTGCTACGACCATAGCAGTTACACTACCCGTTCCGATAGTGTAGCCTATAGCGAAAATACCGGGACCGATACCTTTTAAATATTGGAGTAATTTATTCAATATAAATATTGTCTTTTAAAAATAGGGATGCTGCCTTCACAAAAGGCAGCACCCTATTATCTCACTAGTTTTATTGTATGAATCAAAAAATCAAGTTTTAACTCCTAATTAGTAGCCAGCATTTTGTGTAATTGTACCTGCACTCGCTAACACTTCTGAGATTGGAATTGGAAACAAATAATATTGGCTGTTAACTGCTTGTCCCATCTCCGCATCAACAGTACCTGTTCTAACTAAATCAAACCATCGCTGACCTTCAAAAGCCAACTCTAATCTTCTTTCATCAGCGATAGCTTGTCTTACTTCGCTTTGAGAAGATGCTCCTGAATCGCCTAATCCTGCTCTTGCTCTAATCGTATTTAACTGTGCTAAGGCTGCTGAGGTATTTCCATTTTCATTCAATGCTTCCGCATATAACAAAATAGCATCTCCTAATCTCAGTTCTATCCAGTCATGGTCAGGACCTCCAGTTTGAGGAAACTTTGGAGAAGCCATTAACTCCGTATTAATTGTTACGTCTCTTCTTAAATCGCCAGGGCTAGCATCAAATGCAGCCACTAAATCTGGATCTAAAGGCATTAGCGACTTAGTATCAAGCCCGCCAGACCAAGACCAAAATTCGGAGAAACCATATTCATCCGATATAGAACTTGAAATTTGAGTTGCATAGATGATTTCTGAATTCAAATCATTATCTACTCCGAAAATGTCTGCGAAGTTTTCTTGTAAACTGATACCTGCACCAGCAGCTCCGTTAACAACAGCAGCAAGCTGAGTTTCCGCATTGCCATAATCTCCTAATTGCATATACACTTTACCAAGCATTCCTTGTGCAGCTAATTTAGACGCTCTACCATTATTTATATCTGTGCTCAATGCTGCTGCCGCATCACTAAAATCAGAAATAATTTGAGTGTAAACAGAAGAGGCTGGTTGTCTAGCCAAAATAGAATTGTCTGTTGTACTTGGTGTAGCAGATAAATTTACTGGTACATCACCAAATACACGTACTAATTTGAAATAAGCTAAGGCTCTCAAAAATTTAGCTTCCCCTACTTCTGTAGCATTTGTAGAATTTTCAATTACATTATTCGCACTTAAAATAGACTTATACATACCTGTATAGAAAGGACCAAAAAATTGATCTTCCATATCTACTAAGTCTCCATTAAATCTATCAAAAGATGGGTAAGGTTCTTCTTCCATTAGTGCGTTGTCCGCTCGGAAGTCACCCATTACAGCCATAGGTGTAGCACCTGAGTGCTGATAGAAGTATGCCGCATTCAAAACTCCTTCATAACTTGTTAGAGAATCTGAACTAGCAATATTTGTTGGAAATTGATCCAAGTCACTGGTACATGCCGTTATCAAAAAGAATGACAGCAATGCTAGATATATATTTTTCATTATTTTTTTATTAATTATTTTAGATTATAAACCAATCCATTGAGTGGGCAGAGAGCAGAAGTGTAGTACTTCTGTTCTCTGCTATCTCATTGTATACGGCTCATTTTCCCGCTTGTCAAAAGACAGTCGGGCTGGTCTGTTCTACAGAGCAATTACTAAAAATTAACATTTAATCCAAAAGTGAAACTTCTTACAATCGGGCTTGCACCTACTTGTACACCATAAGTTGTTGGGCCTAAGTAACCACCATTAGTGATCTCAACACCTTCTGGATTATAAGAAGTATAATCATCTCCAAATAAGTATAATAGATTGGTAGCTGCAGCATAAAGTCTAACAGAACCTAAACCATTTACTTTACTAATCACATCTGGCTTAAGCGTATAGCCTATTGTCAAGTTTCTCAATGCTAAATAAGAAGCATCTTGAATACCTGAATCCGTTTGTCTTCTATTTCCTATGAATGGCAATCCATTATGATTGGCAACACCGTCAGTGCCGAAATCATCAATTAATCTACCACTCCATTCAGAACCATAGTATAATGGATCAATATTATAAACTTCTCCTCCTTGCGCTCCTTGGAATTGTAAAGACACATCGAAATCATTGAAGCTCAATTGAGTATTCAAACCCCAGTAGTAGTCTGGTGTATTCTGTCCTATTTTAACAAGATCACCACCCTCTTCTACTGTCTTTGTTCTATCAATTACGCCATCTCCATTTTGATCTACTACATAAGATTCACCTGTACCATTATTTGGATGTCTTGTTGGATCTTCCAAAAACTCTATCTCAACTGGCCCAGTAGTCTCTAATCCCCACATTTCACCAATCTCTCCACCAATGTAGTTTCTAAAAATTGGCCCTCTACCACTCTGTCCATATTGTACTTGCGGTAATTCATCTAGACCACCTAAATCTGTAATTTCTGTATTCACGGTAGATAAGTTAGCACTTACGTTCCAACGAAGTTTACCTGTATTGATTATTGCTGCACCCAACTCCAACTCTAAGCCTGAACTTCTTACATCACCAGAGTTAAGAACGATAGAAGTCGTACCTAATACCTCAGAAACACTTTGATTAATTAAGATGTCTTCAATATCAGATGTATAATAATCTACACCTACTGTAAAACGGTTTTCTAAGAAACCTAAATTAATACCATAATTAGTTTCTGTGTTAGTTTGCCAAGTTAAGTCTGGGTTAGCAATATCTGAAGGAATAAGGAATCCGTTGCCAAATATAGTTGCAGTAGGATTCAATAAACTTAAAGAGCTGTAAGACCCTAAGAAAGCAGTAGT
>CAKZUM010000340.1 GCA_937921525.1 uncultured Saprospiraceae bacterium | reverse complement strand
AATTCTTCGAATATCGCTTTTTGTGGTCCGATAAGAATAGTCTTTTTATTAAATTAGGGATTTTAGCACTCGAAATCACATTTAGATAGATTAATTATATTTTAATACATTTTATGTAAGACTATATCCAGAATTGCTGCTCCGAAAGACCTCTTATTGATTGTTGAGGTTTCAGATTCAACCTTAGAAAAAGATCGCAAGATAAAAGCACCATTATACGCCAAAGCTAATATTCCAGAATATTGGATTATAAACATTCCTGATAAACAAGTAGAGTGCTATACTAATCCTAAAAATGGAAAATATCAGAATCAATTAATTTGCTCTGGAACACAAATCATTAAATACAATGAACTAGATTTACCATTTGCCGTATCCGATATTTTCATTTTGAATGATACTGTTGAATAGTAAATATTAAGTGTAAGCAGCATCAAAATTCTGGAAAACATCAAATTTTGAAAATTCTGGATCCAATTCTGATACAAGAAGAGGGCAACAGTGCCCTAAGCCCTGTTGCCCTCTAATCAGATAAGCAATATTATCTATCTATCAAATCCAAGTCTCTCAACTTGGACGTATATATTATCTCTTCACTTTTACCCCAACAGCTACTGGACCTTTAGGTCCCATTTCTATTTCAAAAGTTACAGAGTCTCTATCTTTAATTTGGTCAATTAATCCAGCTGCATGAACAAAGAAACTTTCGTTCGTTTTTGGATCAATAATAAAACCATATCCTTTTTCATCATTGAAAAATTTAACGGTTCCTTTTCTAATCACCTCCCCAGAATCAAAATCACCTGCCTTGGTTGCACCAAGTACAATATCTTCCACTTTAATTACTTTTTTCTTCAACGGATCTGGCGGCTCAGGCGTCAGATTTCCATTTTCATCTACATACATAAAATTGTCACCAGAAACTTTACCATCTATAATGTCCTGCTTTTTTTGTTCTTTCCGCTCCATTCTTCTTTCCATCTTCTCCTTTTTCCTTTTCTGTCTTTTCTTTTCTCTTTCTTTTTTATTAAAAGTTTCTTGTGATTTACCCATACTTTGATTTAAATTAAAAAATATATAGTCATTGTTAGTTTTTTTCGGAAACTTTATGTTAGAGCATGAAATTCCGCTAAAAACAACTTTTGGAGTGCGAAGATAAGCAAATTAAGGCAAAATAATTACATTCCTGTTAGTTAAATGACTACTAAGGTGGTTAAATTTAGTTAAATGCTCCCTCTTTTTTTGAGGGCAGGTACTAAAATTTAAGTCCCTTCTAATAAAACAACAATTATGAGCCACAATTAGTTCCCTAATTACAAAAAAAACGATAAGTTTAACCCGTAGCTTAGACTAAACTAGACTTAATTCAAATACCTATAAAAATCCATTTAATGAATCAACGTTTCCAACTACCTGCTTATCTAAAAATTGCGGTTGATAAGATGCTTGGCTATTTAAAAGAAAGCAATGAAGGGAAAGATAAAGTATTACAGCAGCGACCTGCGCAGGATTTAGCCAAGGATTTACAATTAAACTATTGGATAAAAAATGGCGGGATTAGTCCTGTTGATTTTTCTACTATATTGGAGGTATACCTAAAGAATACCCAACACATGCACCACCCCAAATATATTGGGCATCAAGTATCTGTCCCCCATCCAATGGCTGGTGTGTCGGGCCTTGTCAATGGGATCGCTAATAATCCAATGGGGATATACGAAATGGGACCTGCTGCTGCAACAATGGAGCGAACAGTAGTTAATTGGTTGTTAGATAAAGTGGGTTGGTTCAAAGGAGCACATTGGTCAGATTTTTCTTGGATAGAAGGTAATGGTGGCGGTGTATTAACGAATGGTGGTTCGATGGCAAATCTCACTGCCCTATCCGCCGCTAGATCAGCGATTGCTCCAGAAGCTTGGGCGGAAGGTAGTCCAAAAGACCTAGTCGTATTGGTGCCTGAGGTGGCACATTATTCCGTAGCTAGAGCCATATCCATTATGGGTATGGGAAAAAATTCAGTCATTCCTGTCGCCGTTGATTCAAACGAACGCCTTCGCCCTGAAGCTTTATTACCTGTATACGAGGAAGTTCAGGCAGCAGGAAAAAGAGTCATGGCAGTAGTGGCTAATGCTTGTGCTACCTCTACGGGTTTATATGATCCATTAGATGAGGTGGGGCATTTTTGTGAAGCGAACAATTTGTGGTATCATGTAGATGGCGCACATGGCGCAGCAGCTTTAGTATCTACAGAAGAAAAGGGACTAATGAAAGGGGCTAGCAGAGCCAATTCTATGATATGGGATGCCCATAAAATGTTGCAGGTGAATGCTTTATGTGCGGCTGTTTTGTATAAGGATCAACAACATATGGGGGCCGCCTTTCAACAAAAAGGAGCTTATTTATTTCATGAAAAAGAACAGCCTGGTTTTGACTTAATGCCCTATACCGTGGAGTGTACGAAGTCAGGTTTGGGAGCTAAATTATTCTGGATTTTAGCAGCGGAAGGGGAAAAAGGTATGGGAGAATTTGTACATCAGCAATACCAAAAAACAAAAGAATTTCATCAAATCTTTTCAGCACATCCAGATTTCTATTGTCCGTATGTACCCGAGTCAAATATTATTTGCTTCGCCTATACCAAATATGGGGAAAACAATGATACCCAACTCGCTATCAGAAATGAAGTTATAAAAAGAGGTAACTTTTATATTACTTCTACAGAAGTAAAAGGTCGCAGATATTTACGCTTAACAGTGATGAATAAATTAACTACAAGTGCGCATATTGAAGCCTTAATACAAGAAATAATCCTAGTTGGAAAAATAATTGTAGCTCCCCATCCAACCATTTCTATATGAGTTGTTGTCTTTAGATTTCTACCTAGTCCATTTAGCAAATACTAGACAAATGGTCTTTTATAATTAGAATAACAAGAGGCATTTTTTGGGAAGATGATAAGTTTTAGCAATTTTGCATACAAAGAATTTATTAAAAAACACGCTCAATATCCCTTCAAATAAAGACCTAAAAACACTTTGCTAGTCCATTACAATACTAATAATATAATAATGTACAAATATGTGTTTTTGCCACATTCTTACACATCTTCACATTATTGGTAAAGAATATTTATAATTCATTAGAATATTCCATAAACGGTTTGATTTTTGGACTAGTAAAATAGGTTAGATTTCCAATCTATTACACCTATACATCTACTCCATCCTCATAAAAAGTAACCTATTATGGTTACTTTAATAGCATTCCCCATATTTAGACCATTAAAAACTAAGTTCATGAAAAAACAAAGCTACCTATTAGTCTTTCTTTTTTACTGTCTATTCTATCTGCCCACCACCGTAGTCGGTCAAAGTCCAATTGACAATGATACAGGAGATTATCTATTCGTTAATTCTTTTTGTGAAGGAGATGAGTTGGTATTTTTTCCTGATCCACCACCTATCTCTGCGCCTTGCGTGGATGGTGGTTGCAACATATTCTATATAGAAGTAGAAGGATATTGGGTGCCCTATGAAGGAGGTGCCGCCTTTCCTCCTTCTGAAACCTCAGCTTATATTATTCAATATGATAGTCCACCTTGTCCTGTTTCAGAATGTGGATTTATTCAAGGAGATAGTTTAGATCTAGATGCTTGGCAAATTGCAAAAGAAGAGTTTGAAAGTTTTAAAGCAGAATTTGAAGGGCAATTAGGTTTAATAGAAATCAATACTTGTGAAGAATCAGAAAGTGATAACGAGGACGATATTCCAGAAGATGCAGACGAGGTTATCACTATTTGTAAAGGGGAAAGTGTTACTTTAAAAGGTTGGAACAATCCAATAGAATGTCCATGTGCGGCATCTCAACAAGGCCCTACTGATTGTTTTCCATTTCCTCAACCAAATGGTATCTGGTTAGTTGATGGTGAAAAAGTCTGTGAAGGAAGTTGTATAGATGTAACGGTACAACCGACAAAGACTACCCTATATACTCAACAAACACCAGCTTATCAATGCCCTGCTATATTCGATCCGAATGCACCATTAGGGCCACCTCCTCCAACTTATCCAAATGGACCAATACTATCCGTGTTAATAGTAGTCGAAGACAATTGTATTATCCAACCAACGAATCCAGAAGATTTAAATAATCCGCAAACATCGGATAATCAGGTTTTCGTTGACTATCCATGGTTGTCAGAGGAAATTGATAAGGCAACTTGTACTGTGAATGGAATATCTGTTTACAAGAGTGGTCGATATAACTTCATATATGCGCATAAAGAAAATGGAGGTACTTTGTATTTTGAAGACGGTACTTTTTATTGTGAGCAGACACCAAGCTATGATTGCTTGTCCGCTTATAATTTAAAAAATCCTGACCATGTTTGGACTTGTTCTCAGCAAGCTAATTCGGAGGGCGATCAAGAAAACACAGAAGATCAAAGCGGTGCTAATGGACCAATTGATTGTACTAACTATCGAGGAAAAATTGTTTTTGAAACATGTGATGATGGCCGAATCTTTTTCTTTGCCCAAACAGAAGATGGTCGATTATTAGATATTTATTTTGATGAAGGAATTGATTTTGATTATTATGAAGGGCAGCCAATCCAATTTGATTATTATCCTGCCACTTTTTCCTCTCCTTGTTCGACAGCTTCAGAAGCAGTCATCGTGACCTGTATCGAGGAAATCATTGATGGAACAGATTGTAATTGTATTGCTTTATATGACCCTGTATGCGGAGTAGATGGCAAGACCTATGGGAATGCTTGTGAGGCAGGCTGTGCAGGGGTAGCGATTGCAAATCCGGGAGAATGTACACTAGTTTATTCTTGTGATATTTTAAATCTAATAGATTTACCAGAGGATTTATGTGGTCAATGTATTAGTGAAATTGCCGTTTATTCTTTTCAAGGAAAAACCTACTTAGTCTCTATAGCAGATAATACGAATTGTGCAGATGGATTAACAACAGTAGTAAGTTGCTTATCTGGAGATGTTTTCTGCTATGACGGTGGAATTGTAGGTTTTACACAATGCGATTTATTTTTTGAAGAAGCAATAAAACTAGAAACGGTTATCAAAGAAGATTGTGGCAACAACTGTAATTGTCCAGCAGTTGTAGAACCAGTATGTGGTGCCGATGGCATTACTTATAATAATGTATGTGAAGCAAATTGTGCAGGCGTGCCTATTGCATTTGAAGGCCCGTGTAATATAGATCCGACTGATTGTATTTGTACAACAGAGTATGACCCAGTATGTGGCGTAGATGGGGTGACCTATTCTAACGTATGCCACGCAGCCTGTGAAGGAGTAGAAATTATTGCCCCAGGAGAATGTGAACCCAATGAAGGAACCTGTGATTTATTGGCAAGAATCACTTTCCCTGTAAATCTATGTGGTTCTTGCACAAGCGAGATAGCAATTTATGAATATAGAGGTGAGACTTATTTAGTTTCCTTCCCAAGTGATACAGATGGTTTAGGCGGTGCTTGTAATGATTTTCCAATCACCGTTTCTAGTTGTAATACAGGAGATATATTCTGTCAATCAGGCGGCAACTCACCAACTGACTTTTGTGGCAATTTCTTTGAAGAGGCTATAAAAATAGAAGTAGTATTAACGCAAGGTCCTTGTGAATCTACTTGTGACTGCCCTGAGATATTCGCACCAGTTTGTGGCGAAGATGGTCGAACCTATAGCAACAGATGCGAAGCAGACTGTGCAGGAATAGATATTATTTCTGAAGGAGAATGTGAACCAACTTGTCTTTGTCCAACCGTTGCTTTACCAGTTTGTGGAGTAGATGGTATCACCTATGGAAATGCTTGCGAAGCAGCCTGTGTAGGAGTAGAAGTTGCCTATGAAGGCTTCTGTGAAGCAATAGGCCCCTGTGCTGATTTAGGAGGAATTGATTTCGGAGATTGTAGAGCAGTAATGGGAGTCGCCTTAGTCAATGGGACTTGTCAAACAGTCAGTGGTTGTTTAGAATATATCGTGGATGGAGTAGATTATTCAAGTGCATTTTTCCCATCTGTTGATATTTGTACGGACGCTTGTTTTGAACCGCTAGGTAATCCGCTATTTGCCGAATACCCTTGGTTAAGTGATTTTGTAAATCCATCCGATTGTAATGGAGAAACGATTACGGTGTATCGAAATGGTGTCTACAATTTTATATATATCGAGTCAGAAAATAAAGGTGTATTATATTTTCAAGATGGTACATTCTATTGCCAAGATAGTCCGGGTTTAAATTGCCGAATGGCCTACAATCTTCAAAATATCGAAGCTACTTGGTCTTGTAATAATGGTCGCCCTGCTTGCGATCCATTAGCAGAAAATTGGTTATTAAATCTAACAGAACAAGACTGTACAGGAGATATATTTGCTTTTGACTATCAAGGTCAATCTGTCGTATACATCCAGACACTATGTGGCTGTGTAGATGACAATGATAAACTATTTAGTTGTGATGGTACTTTCCTATGTGCGATTGGAAGAATAGATCCAACATTCAGTTGTGATCCATTCATTACAGAATACTTAATAAAAGATAATCTTATATGGTCACCAGATTGTAATTGTGAATGTCCAGTATTTGAACAAGCTGTATGTGGTATTGATGGTATTACCTATCCAAGCAAATGCCAAGCAGAGTGCGCAGGTATAGAAATAATTGGTGAAGGTATTTGTTTTGGCATAGATGCCTTAGCCCCACCATGTTACGATGTTGCGGATGTAGACTTTGGTCTATGTGAAGCAATTATGGGCGTAGCCATTGTAAATGGTACTTGTCAAACAGTCAGTGGTTGTGGAAAGTATGCGATTGGAGGTGTTAACTATGAAGCAGCATTTTTCCCTACGGTTGAAATTTGTCTAGAAACTTGTGGGGGTGTAGATGCCCTCGCCCCTCCATGTTATGATGTTGCGGGTGTAGACTTTGGGCCATGTGATGCGATTATGGGCGTAGCCATTCTTGATGGTACTTGCCAAACGATTAGCGGTTGTGGAGAATATGATATTGCTGGTATCGGATATAAAGAAGCCTTTTTCCCTACGGTTGAAATCTGTCGACAAACTTGTGGTGGTAATAATCCTCCAGATGATGAGGGATTAGGTACGGAACCAATGAACCCAGAGGAAGCAGATTCCGATATTGCTGGTGAATTATTTGAAGCGTATGAATGGTTAGCAACGGTGTTAGATCCTACCACTTGCCAAGATCAAGCAGTGAGTGAATATGCTGTTGGCCCTTACCAATTCATCTACATTTATGATCAGGAAAACTTAGGTACGCTTTATTTCCAAGATGGTACATTCTATTGCCAAGATAGTGACGGTTATAATTGTTTAGATGCCTATGAAATTACAGATGCCCAGCGCACCAGAACGTGGAAATGTGGAGAAGGTCTAATATACGATGAAGAAATAGCAGCGATGGAGAGAAGTAGAGATCAGGCCGTTTTCTTTACCAATTCAATGACCCTATACCCAAATCCTACTGTTGGTAAATTTCAATTAAATATTAAATCTACATCTAAAGAACCACAGCATTTAATTATTTATGATTTATATGGCAGACAGGTACAGCAGCAAATGATTCAATCAATAGATAAGAATATTACTGTTCCTGTTGATTTATCAGACTTAAAAGATGGTTTGTATATGGTAACGCTCAAAGCTAAGGGGCAGCCAACTATACAGCAAACTATTGTGAAAGCTGCACTATAGAGATGTTTGGCTGTCGCCAATAAAAAAAATGAACGCTGAGACGCTGAGTTGCAGAGTATATTTGACTCTGCCTCTCTGCGCCTCAGCGTTCAAATTATCTACCTATTGGCGAATGCCAATAAAAAGAATCTGAAGTATAATTAAAACTCTAAATTTCCCAAAACTAGCAGCGACCTTAGCTGGTAC
>CAKZUM010000339.1 GCA_937921525.1 uncultured Saprospiraceae bacterium | reverse complement strand
TTGGATTAATTAGTCAGGATGTAAGCTATCCGATAAACACAAAAGAAGTCCAACTCTTAGGAAGTCCAAATTTTGGAGGATACCAACAGTCAACAACTTTTAGTGCGCTTGATTTTATTAGCAGTAATAGAGGTGGGACTGAAAATAATAATTGGATAGCTTTACCTAAATCTAAAGAAGAAATTGATTTAATTGCTGGTGTATTAGAAGACAATTACAAAGTTACCACTTTAATGGAAAATTCCGCTACAGAAGAACAATTTCTTAACATAACTAATCCAGAAATATTTCATATAGCAACACATGGTTTTCTTGACGAAGAAAGAGTAGATTATTCTAACGGTTTAGTACTAGCAAATGCTAATAAAGTAGATTCAATAGATGCCACTAACTCCAATGATGGTTATTTATTTAGTGAAGATATAACCACTATGAATTTAGCAGGCACAAAATTAGTTGTTTTAAGTGCTTGTCAGACAGGTCTCAGTAATGTTGAAAATTCACTAGATTTCGCAGATGCATTTTTTTATGCTGGAGCGGAAAATATACTAGTTAGCTTATGGAATATAAATGATGAGGCAACAAAAGATTTAATGGTAACTTTCTACTCACATCTCAAACAGACAAATAGTATTAGTAAATCATTCGAGTCGGCTCAAAAATTTATGCGAGAAAAATACAAATCTCCATATTATTGGGGTAGCTTTATTCTTATTAACTCATCGAAGAATCCAAATTAAATTACCATGAAAAGTACAAATTTTATTTTCCTATTATTGTTTCTATTTTTTTATAATTCAAGCTTTTCTCAAGGATTGATTTTTGATAAAGAAGGTTTTGAAAACGGCAAAGAAATAGAAAAAAGTCGTGCAGATAGAGTACCAGCATCTGCTTCTCTGAAATTATATGCTCCTCACACATTCAATCAAGAGAATTCTACTTGTGTAGCTTATTCAATTGCTAGCGCAAGAACAATTCTAATTGCAAAGAATAACAAATTGGTATCAAAAGATGAAATAACACTGAACTCTATATCGCCCCATTGGATTTATTATAGAAGTAAAGATGATTCAGATGAAAGTTGTGATGAAGGACTAAATATTGAGAAAGCGATGAAAGACCTCCTCAACTACGGTGCACCGAGAATGGCATTTGTAGAATATCCAGATTTTTATCCTTTTACTAATAAAATATTATGTAATTATTATCCTCCTAATGAAAAAGAAGATGCGATTGAAGCAATGAAGTGGACACCTGATAATATTTATCGTATTAAAGATTTGGATGGATTAAAAATAGCTTTGTCTAATGATATGCCAGTCGTAGTTGGTATGTTAGTTCCTGAATCATTTAGTAATGTAATGGGGGCTTATTCTTGGAGTTCAGAAGAAACAGATAACTATGAAAATGCCTATGGACATGCAATGGTCGTGGTTGGATATGATGATTCAGTAAATGGAGGTTCAGTAGAAATATTAAATTCTTGGGGGGAATCATGGGGGAAAAATGGTTATATATGGATTCAATATGAAGACTTTTTAAAATACACTTTAGGAGCTTATGCTATTGAGAAAGTAGTTAAATTCGGTTCAAAACCAAATTTAACTTCAAAAAATAACCTTCTAGAATTGGATAGGAAGCTCTCCTTTGATAATCAAGTTGACTCATCATATATTAGTAGATTTAAAGGTTTAGAAAAGGGATTTAAATCATTAATTGAAAAGTAAATTACTTATTAAAAAATGTCTGGTCTCACTGACCAGACATTATTATTCTAATTTAAAAACCATTTATATTGGGAATTACCATCTAAAGCCCCTGCGATACCTTCACAAAAAGTAAAAGCATTCAAATTCCGATCAAGAAAAGTATCTATATAACTCGATTTCACAGCATCCGTAAATAAGTTATATAAATGCCAGAGATTAATCTTTTCTCTTCCCGACTGTCTAAACACTTTGTCTCCATAATACATCTTGGTAACAGTTGATACCTGACTATCTGAGATCAATAGCTGTGGTATTTCCTTCTTCTTTTCTTTCGGTAGGTGGTTATACATTCGTGCTCTTCCAAGTAAGTTAGCGAACTGTGTTTCTGTAAGTTCGTAGTCGCCTAATTTCTTCAAAGCAGTTAACTGCCCAACAAAGTCTGATTCATTGATTAAGTCATAAATACCATTGGTCAGGTCTTGGAGATTTCTAACTTTCAAATCAGTAGAAGTACCATCCGTCCATAAACATAAGTTAGTACATACTTTAACCTTATATCCAATTCCAATCTTAAAGTGCTGCAAACCTCCTCCCTTAGCATACAAATTATCTAAATTATATGCCTTAACTCCTACTGCGGAAAGAGAAACTTCATGCCCATTCACAACCTCGTATATATCTGGTACATCAAAAGAAAATGCCATACGCTCATAATAGATCGTCTTTTCGTGTTCTTGTAGCTCTGTTGCTTTTTTATTCCTTGCTTCAAAGACTCTTCCTTTGATTGGATGAGAGACTCTAACAGCTAAATTAGAAGTTGCATGACCTGACAACTCCTCAACAATATCTTTTGTAGTGGTAATAAAATCTGCTTGTGATATTAAGGGAGCATTGTCCTTTACAAATACTGGTATCGTGTGTTTATTTTGAATCTCTTGCAGTGTAATGGGGGTGGTATTAGCAGTAATAAATTTTTCTTCATTAACTGGCTCTTGTGCTACTTCCTTTTTTGGTAGCAGTCCGTTAAGATTATTATGAATTTGTAGTTCCATTGGCACTAGCTTTAGTTAATTGATTATTTAAAAGATATTTCTGTGTCTTAAATTCTGATTGTAGCATATCATACATAGTCGGATACTGGTAATAGAGATCATTGAGTTCATCTATACTTTTAGTTTGTTTTATCGAGTTCGCAACGTCCTGAAAAGTAACTCCTTTACTACACCAGTCTTTGATAATCTTTCCTGTATCTTCTGTAATTACAAAAGGAACTTTCAATGGGGCGAATAAACCTGTCCGATCCTTACTAGCTTTAGCTTGGTGTACTATATCTAACTCAAATACAATTGAGAACTCGTACTCTGTATCGTCAGTAGTTACCGCTTTCATTCCTACTTTTTCTGGTATTACTTTTCCATTCTTCTCCGTCATTACATAGTCGTGCTTTGTACGAAGCGTACAGATGAAATGAATAGGTGTCTGAATAATTGTATTAATCAACGCTTTGTGAAAGGGTTTCAATTTTGCCCAATTCTGAAAACTATTGCCAGACATGCTAGCATGATATTGTTTGAGATAAATCCAAGCATGGGATAAACTATCAATGATGATTAATTCTATCCCTGATTGCTGACAAACTTCAATCGCTTGGATATACTTCTTTGGAGCAAGGGGTGGGTCTAATGTAAGTACTTGGTAACTTCCTAAATGAGCATACAAGTCTGCTGATCGCTCAGAGTCTATGACTGCCACCTTAGAGAAATCATCTACCAAGCCTTTAGCTAGTAAAAGAGCAGAGTATGTTTTACCACATCCGCTCGGAGCTTGCAATCCTAATTTCATATAGGATTGTCGTCGCTCTGCTTTTCTTAATTGCATAAGCATTCTGTTTAGGTAATGAAATAAAAAGGCAATAATTCACTTATGGAAGTATTGCCTGTGGTTTGAATTTGATAATAAGTATGGAAAAAATGAAGAAGGGGATAACTCTGCGGAAGAGAGAAAGAGAGAGATTAAGGGAGTAGTTAGATTTCTTTCTCCCGCCAAAGCGGCTCAATTGTAGCTAAAATATGTTCTTGTACTAAATACTAATTATGGAGATAGATAATAATAGGAAAAGAAAAGAGGGAGCTAAATCTAATGAAAGGAAGTAAAGAAGCGTAAAATAAAGGATCAAATGTTCGGGATATATTCGGGACTAAAATAAGAAAAGCCTGACAATCAAACGATTATCAGGCTTTATAGTACCCGAGGCGGGACTTGAACCCGCACGCCCCGAAGAGCACAGGATTTTAAGTCCGGCGTGTCTACCAATTCCACCACTCGGGCATCCTGTTAGCAGCAAATATACTGCTTTATCTATAATAAAAAAGCCTTCACTGTTGAAGGCCTTAGAGCAGTAGATGAGATTCGAACTCACGACCCCAACCTTGGCAAGGTTGTGCTCTACCAGCTGAGCTACTACTGCTTAATACTGTGCTTCTTTTTAGAAGCGGTGCAAATATAATAGGATTATTAGGAACTTGTCAAGTCTTTAGAAATATTTTTTTTTATTAATTGAAATAGCCGTGAAAATAGTTATCTCAATTAATAAAAAAGCACCTAATATATTAGAGCAAAATAGAGACCGCTTCACTGCGAGAAGAGAGACTAGAACGCACCTACTTGGTCTAGCATCTCTATTCTCTACTCTCTCAGCGGAGCGATCTCTGCTCTTTTTATAAATGTAGTTTCGCTTTTCTCTCTAAAAGAACCTCTTCTGTTTCTTCTCTTTCTGGATCTGCTACACAACAATCTACCGGACATACGGCAGCACATTGAGGTTCTTCGTGAAAACCTTTACATTCTGTACATTTATCCGGAGAAATGTAATAAAAATCTTCTTCTACAGGTTCATTTTGATGATCTGCATCTACACTAGCACCCGTTTCAAGTGTATAATCACCTGTTACACTAGTACCGTCAGAGATTGCCCATTCTACCCCGCCTTCATAAATAGCATTATTTGGGCATTCTGGTTCACAAGCTCCACAATTAATACATTCATCAGTAATCATTATAGCCATAACGAATAAATATTTTCAAGTTGGTAACTACATTTTAAGACCTTCCTTATATCTTTTTGTAGTTATTATAAAATTCAAATAATCTAGGAAGTAAGTTGACCGCTATACTTTATTATACAAGCATTAAGACGTAAAAGTTCAGCAATATAGTACCTTAAATATCAATTTTTCAAGATTAAGAATATAATTCACTCAAACGATATTCTGTTTAGAAAAAATCTAAATTCAGGTAGCTAACATTTTAGTTCCGTCAAAAGAATGAAATAGGTCTTTTAAATGACTAGTTTTTGAGGGTCTACCATTCTTTATTTCCTATCTATTTTTCTACATTTGCGCCCTTTATAAAAAACCTTTATAGGTGATCTAAAGTTTACCCAGTTCACTTTTTTACAAACAAAAAACGTAAGTCAATGAAATATTCTTTGAACAAACTCATTCTAACAAGTTTGGTATTCTTATTTATTTTTTCTTCTTGTGTAAAGAAAAAAGATTTTCTAGCACTGCAGGGAAATAGAGATAACATCCAACAAACACTAGATGCAACTAAAGCACAATTAGCAGAAATGGAAGCTGCGAAAAATCAGCTAGAACAAAATGTTAGAGAATTAGAAGGAACTATTGCCTCTCAGACAAACAATATGAGTAGTAAAGATTCTAAAATTGAATCTTTAAACGAAGCTGTTTCTATGGAAAAAGCTAAAGGAGAGGCTTTTTTCAATGGTCTATCAGATTTATCTTTATTGAGTGATGCAGAATCTAAGCAATTAAGAGAAGTCTTAACTTCTATGGAAGGTATTCCTAGTGGAAAAGCTAGAAAAGATTCTGCTAGCTTGGCCATCGTTTCTAACCTAAAAAGTGCATTAGGAAATTCCTACAGCAATGATATTCAAATACGGTCTAAGGGAAGTGTCGTGTATATCACTATATCAGATAAAGTTTTTTTTAATACCGGCAGATCTGATTTGAACGGCAATTCAAAGTTTGTTTTATCCAATGTAGCAAAAATATTAAAAGAGCATAGTAATATTGATGTATTGGTAGAAGGACATACAGATAGTGATCCTATTACTTTTACTTCTAACAAAGATAATTGGGATTTGAGTATTAAAAGAGCTGTAGCCGTAGTACGCTCTTTGCAACAAGACTATGAGATTAACCCTGCTCGTTTAGTTCCTACTGGTAGGGCGGAGTTCAAGCCAAAAGGGGATAATGAGACAGCAGAAGGTAAAAAACTGAATAGACGAACAGAAATTATTCTAGTGCCAAGAATAGATCAATATCTTCGATTAATTACTGGTAAATAAGTAGCGCAATTATTTAGTAATGAAGTTGTTTAAGAATGTAGTTTGATATTAGTTGTAAGTGCTTGATTTCTAGGGCGAAGCTCTTTTTAATTTTCGTAGCCTTAGCTACGGGAATTAAAAAAGCTGAAGATCCTAGGAATCAATGACTTGCAAATAATACAGAAATACATTTTTAAACAACTTCAATAATAAGCATACTCCGAAAAAAGGCTAACTTGGCAATCAAGTTGGCCTTTTTTGTTTATTTCTTATTCAACAGCTTTTCATTATATAAAAGGTATAACTTTTGTTGTGACAGAATAAAATGATAAATTTGTAGATATTAGATGTTACTTATCTAAGTATTCAAGCATCTAATAAGAGTATGCTTAAATATAGAGACTTGTTGGCGTTTAAAAGCAAGTCTAAAATTACTCAACCACTAACACTTTCATGAATTACGAATTACAGGAAATAGAAAAATATAAATTTCTAGAGACTAAAGGAGGAGACGATGTTTTATTGCTATTACATGGACTATTTGGCGCATTGAGTAATTTTGAAGGAATCATCAATCATTTTTCTAAAAAATACAATGTGGTAGTCCCTATGCTGCCTATATTTGACTTACCCATTAGAGAAGCTACGGTGAGTGGCTTAGTCGATCATGTCCAGGACTTTGTAAATTTCAAGGGTTTTGAAAAAGTAAATGTACTAGGTAATTCTTTAGGCGGACATATTTCTCTGCTGTATGCTTTGGCACAGCCTGAGAAAATTAACTCTATTACGTTAACAGGTAGCTCTGGTTTGTTTGAAAATTCTCTAGGTTCTACTTTTCCTAAAAGAGGAAATTATGAATTTATACAGAATAAAACGCAAGAAATATTTTACGACCCTGAAGTAGCTAGCAAAGAATTAGTGGATGAAGTCTTTGACACCGTAAATGACAGAAACAAAGCAATCAGAATCGTAACTACTGCTAAATCTGCTATACGACATAACCTAGGAGATAAACTCCATTTAATCACAGCACCTACCTTGTTAGTTTGGGGAGACCATGATACAATTACCCCTCCTTTTGTTGGCGAAAAATTTAATGATTTAATTGAAAATTCTAAACTTCATTTTATAAAAAACTGTGGTCATGCGGCAATGATGGAGCAGCCAGAAAGTTTTAATACCATTCTAGATCAGTTTTTAACAGAAGTCACCACTTAGTAGGAAACTTCCCCTTGCCTTTATTATCTCTGGATAAACCGCATATCTTGACTTATCAACCATTCCGTAAATACTTCTCGACACCCTCTGGATTAAAAACGACCGAATAATCAATTTAGGTTTGCACCTACTTTAATCTATTCTACATTTATCATTGAAACGGGATATCTCACACAAATGTCATTGTAAAGTTCTACAGTTCAGACTCCTCCAGGGATTTACATTTGACGGTCTTCTAAAAAGTAGTTCCTCAAAAAAAACATTATCTATTATTCTCTAACCAGAAGTACACTGGGCTTAGTGTTATACACACTATAAGCTTTGAAGGTGACAAAACAGGATATAACATAGCCTAGCTATCATTACGTTCTGCTTTCATTATCCTTCAATTATTATCTGATTAGAGTAATTTCTTAAATAAATACCCAAAGTTTATTTTAAGAAATAACTCTGCTAAAGACATTCTCATGAAGCAATTTATTTTAATTTCTTTTCTACTACTATGTAATTTTTTCGTATTAGCAGATCAGTACAGAGTAGAATTATCTGTTTTTGAAACAGCAGTTGGCGCAGAGCATTTTCAAGGAATGAAAAATGTAAACCTGTTTGTGGATAATAATGATCTATATAGATATTACATAGGCGACTTTGAAGAAATTGCTACGGCCGAGGCAATCCAAAAAGAAGCAAAAGCAAAAGGCATTCGATTTGCAAAGGTTATCAACATTACAGAAGAGCGTATGGCGTGTGCAAATTCTTGTACCGTTCCAGGTCAGATTGAACATATCTTTTTCGATTTCAATCAATATCGCTTACGCCCTAGATCCGTTCAAGAATTGGATAAGTTAAGTTTTTATTTACAAACGAATCCTGAAAACATGGTCCGTCTGAACGGCCATACAGATAGCAGAGGGTCTGAGCAATACAATTTCAGATTATCTGAAAATCGAGCACTTAGTGCAAAGAATTATCTATTAAATAGAGGCGTAGAAGATTTTAGAATTTTAATAAAAGAATTTGGTGAAACCACACCCATTGCAAAAAATTCTTTACTAGGAGGGGATAGTCCTCTCGGCAGACAGTTTAATAGAAGAGTGATATTTGAAATTCTGGATAAGGAGGGGAATAACATAACAGGAGTTGTAAAAGAATTCATTGTTCCTGAGTCCTTAAGAATTACTCCTTTAAATAATTCAGATGCATTTTTATCTATGGTACTTTAAAAACAAAAGTTCTACTGAACTAGGATTTACTTTAAAATACAATTGACAAATAAAAAGAAAACAACAGCATTTATAATCCTATATACAATGAGGGCGGTAATACTTTTACCGCCCTTTTATTTTTGTGAGTTCTCAATTCACCATTAAATTTAATGCTTACGTCCTAAGATTTTTCCAAGATTAAACGTACGTTCTAACTCCTCTTTTTCTTTTTGATCTTCTAGATTTGCTTTCTTCCTGTACACTCTAGATAAATCTGGCTGACCCGCATTAATCCATGCAGTGTACCACGCATCTCCAACCGCTTTGATAGCTGCCCGCATTTGTTGTTCCACCTGTCCATCTAATAATAAATGGTATTTTTCCGCATAAGCTACACAAGGAATATTTTGCATTGCACCAGTTCCTCTTTCTACAAAGCAATCTTGTTGATCTTTGGGATAGGTCTGGCTTAATTCTTTTTCTATACTCAAAACATCTGTTACCAGACTATGGCTATTTAAAACAATATTCCAGTAATAAGAAGAAGGATTTTCAATATAGGTAGCCTGTCCAACAAAATAATCAAACTGTTCATCTGCAAATAATTCGGGTAAACGCGTTTCCCAAAAAGCATGGATACCTATCTGGTCTGTTTGATAGCCATTATAATTACTAGTCGTATGAAGTGGTACATGTGCATCGCCTATATAATGCCCCATATCCGCAGACAAGCGCAATATCAAACCACTATCCATTGCCTCCATTGCCTTTGTTAGATTTCTTTGTAATCGAACTAAGTTATAAGGCAGCACCCCATGTTCCACGAAAGTATCTACAGCGATTGCTTTATCACAAGGCAATACAAAATCATACCGATCAAAATAATTTTGGAGTTCCACACAATCCATAGCCCACTCTTTTTCATATAATGGATTATATATTTTCTCATAAAAGAAATCTTCGTAATCTTCTTGGTCTATAAAAAGACTATCCCTCTTAAAAAATTGTTGAAAATTATTGCCTTTTAAAATCAAAGAACCGTCTGCATCCAACTCCATCTGCTGTCCAAATAATCTGATCGTATCATTTTGGTTATTGAGAACAATCACTTCTGTATAAGAACGTCTTGCATTCACTATGTTTCTAGGAAGTGTTTCAAAAGGAAGTGTACCCCATATATCCAAATCTATATAATGTCGAATACCTTCCGTAGCCACAGCATATCTTCGCTTATCAGGCCCCACCGCATTCTCGGTTAAATAGTCAATGTGTTTTTTATAAAAAGGTATTAAATCTATTGGAAGAGTAAAAACGGCCAGTCTATTAATTCGGCGATGGGCAAAGAAACCCCAGTTCGTTACTGAAGAAAAAGCGGATAAGAAGAAAGCCAATGCAAGGATTCCTAAAAAAGTTCCTTTTTTGAATAAGTTCATAGGTATAGCGGTTTAGAAAAAAACAATATTTTCGCAGATTATTTGACAAGATTATCTAAATAGCAAAAACTATAGAATAATAAACTTTACCACGGATTCACGGATCATAAAAGATTCCTATAACATAATCCGTGAATCCGTGGTAAAATGTCAACTACTTTTATATTTAAAAAATAAACTTATCGATTATTGGATAGCGTTCTATTAAAATTAAACATTCTACTGTAATTACGTA
>CAKZUM010000338.1 GCA_937921525.1 uncultured Saprospiraceae bacterium | reverse complement strand
TAAGAAAAGATAGAGATGGCATTAAGGTTTATGTCAGAGAAGCAAGCGATAGTCCATTTAAAGAATTGAAGATGAAATTTTCGGTGAAGGCTACGATGTCATCTGTGGTCGCTTTACTACAAGATATTGAAGCAATTCCTGATTGGGTCTATAAATGTGAAGTAGGCTATGTGGTAGAAAAGATTAATGATGAAGAAGAGTATTATTATAATTTAATAGATTTTCCTTGGCCTTTAAGTGATAGAGATTTCGTCGTAAAAAGTAAATTATATCAAGACCCAATTACTAAAGTACTACGTTCTGAATCCTACGCAATCGCCGACAAAATTCCTGTTAAGGACGGTGTTGTGCGAATTAAAGAAACTAATCTTTGGTGGGAATTTACTCCACGAACCAATGGTCAAATTGATGTCGATTACTACCTCAAATCTGACCCAGGTGGCTACCTACCTGCTTGGATAGTCAATATGGCTATTGACCAAGGGCCTGTTCAAACAATAAAACGTTTTCGGAAAATATTAAAAAAACCTAAATATAAAAATATAAAGCTGGATTACGTATCAGAGTTACAGGAGTAAGAGTTTGAACTTGCTCTTGACACTTGAATTTGAACTTGCTCAGCTTATCTGCACTACGCTCGATAATCGTCCAGAATAAATTCTGGGCTACTAAAGCTTTTGATCTATCCAATGCCCACGATCAATTGGATATTGGCTTTGCACATAATAAATACCCGTCGCAATACCTACCCCCATTAATGCACCCACATACACATCTTTTAAAAAGTGCTGCATTAAATAAATTCTAGAAAGACCTACCACCAAGGCCAGTATAAAACATAATATACCAATCCATTTCTTTTTGGCAGATAAAAACGTAACCATAGAAAACAGTGCAAATCCAGACATGGTGTGTCCTGAGGGAAAGCTAGTTAAGCCACCTAGTAAAGTGATCCCTTCCACCAAAGGAATATCTTGTAAAGTCCCCATTTTTTTATAATAAGCAGAAGGTCTAGGATGTAAAAAAAAGCTTTTGGAAAGGAAAGAAACAATAGTGACAATAATGCCCGTTAAAGGAATCAGTAAAGCATATCTAAATCGTATAAACAAGAAAAGAATCGTAACAATTAAATAAAAAACCTCTTCCCCTAATCGGGTACCGTAGATAAAAAGTTGATTCAGCCAAGCGTTTCGATTTGCACTAAAAAGTTCTAGGAAATAACCTTGATCATATTGCCATAAAAGCACCCCTCCTATTAAAGTAAAACAAAGTACGCAAAACCAATAAAGGGGGTGGTTATTGAGAATGTTTCTAGTCAGAGATGTATGTTTAACCAATAGTAAATATTCTTTATTCGAATCAAGGGCTAAAATTTGGTTTTGATAGGAGTTACAACGTTATTCTTAACCAATTGATTCTCGGTATTTCAAAGATGATGTTTTCCTAAGACCCAACTCTCACTCTTTTCATTAGTTCAAAAATCTTGGCAATCCATCCAAAATTCAATTTGGAATCGTTCATCGCTTTATAAGTCAGAAAGACACCAATCGGCATCAATAGCAAATTGGGCATCCACACCGCCAGTACCGGATGAATGACAAATGCCTCCGCCATATCTTTAAAAACCATAGTCAAGACTATAAATAGCATAAAGCAAATTATGGCAATCAATAAAGGATAGCCAAAGCCCCCTTTTCGCACAATAGATCCCATAGGTGCCCCTATAAATAAAAAAACGATACAGACTACAGCAAAAGAATATTTAGAGTATAATTCAAAAATATGCTTGACTCTTTTCTCTTTCGTTTTATCCATAAATCGAGCAGCAGAATCTGCATGACTTTTAATACTACGCGTATAGGTCAAAGATTTATCAATAAGGGCTTGATGCTTAAAACTTGGAAAGGTTTCTAGAATAGATTCGTAGGTATTTAAGTCTTTTGTTATTTTTTGTAGACCTGGTCGTTCCTTAGGTACTTTGTATTTAACTCTTCGATTCTTTATTACTTTTTTTGGGAGTATTTTTTTTGGTTTTTCAATCTTCTTGCTTTGCCCTTTCATTTGTTGAGCAATGGCATCTTTTAAATCATTGATAGAGTCTTTCTCTAATTGTTCAATAGCGGTGATAGTATCTCTTTTATAGTTCGGCATATAATTATTGACATAGTCATTCATCGTTTCCTTTCGATTAACTATTTGAATGTCAATGGAATCGATCGCCTCTCGTAACTGCCGCATACTCAGCATGGAGTAATGATTTTGAAATAACTCTTCGTCCGTTCGATTTATTTCAAACTCATTCATATCAAAAATCTTGGTGTACCGATCGAAGGAAGTTCTTATAAATGGGGCTTTATTTCTAGAGCCACTTACATAGCGATTCCCTTCTTGAAACTGCTCTCCATTATTCAATTCCATTATCAAATACCTTTCATTGCCAGCAGTGTACATCTCTCCATCTGCTGCAATAATTTCATTTAAATTATCTCTTTGTCCAGCAGCGTGGTTGGCGATAAAAACATCTTTAATAATTCTGTTATCTGGATTTTTTTCTCCTATCCGAATACGGTATCCATCAAAATCGTCATTGAAAACGCCCTCCTCTAAGTTGAGTGTTGGCTTTTGCTTACGCATGTCGTATAACCTAGATTTAAACTTTAGGTTGGCTCGAGGAATCAAATAATTAGAACTTATCCAAGAACAACAAGCAATGACCACACTAGCTAGTATCAATGCTCTTATCGTTCGTAATAAAGGCACTCCAGCAGACTTCATGCTGGCCAATTCATATCGCTCTGACAAATTGCCCATCACCATCACCGAAGATATGAGTATGGCAATAGGCAATGCCATAGGGAAAAGGGATATAGACCTATAAAAGATAAATTCTAGGATCATTCCTAAACTAGCTCCTTTTCCTATAATATCGTCAATATATATCCAAAGTGTCTGCATGATTAATACAAACAAGGCAATAAAAAAAGTGACCACGAAAGGTGGTAGGAAGCTACTTAGTAAGAGTTTATCTATTTTTTTCAAAAATTATTTTTAAGTAAACTGCATTTGGAGTAGATCGTCGAGGTTTGTAACCATTGCCGTTAGGTTATCAGAAAAGGTACTTGATAATCAGGTCATTAACGACGAATTCTTGGTGGCAGACATTTTGAAAATGGCTGACACCTTTTCGTAGACCCCAAGTATCAGCCACTTTCTAAGTGTCTGCTACTAAGAGTCCGTCTCTTAACCTGACGGCTATGGTTTGTAACCTCGACGATATCTTATACTGTATTTGTTAAAGAATCTAAAAGTCCACAGTAGCAATACCAAAATTAAGACTTTCATCAATAGCATAGCGGTAGCCCTCCATTTTATTTCTCAA
>CAKZUM010000337.1 GCA_937921525.1 uncultured Saprospiraceae bacterium | reverse complement strand
AAAAATATATATTATTTTTTGAACAAATAGGCTGTAAAAGCTTTATACTAACGAATAACGTAGTATCTTTTGGTAAAATTATATAATTCTATTAACCGATTAAAAAGTTTATAGTGTTTCATAGTGTAAGGAGGCTTGATGATAGTTGTACTATCGCAAGCCCCTTTTTTTTTAGCCACATTGAGTTTTAAAATCAGTCTATCTCAGATAGCCCTATTCGGTAAGATGATTCAAAAAAATTAAAGGTGCTTTTAGCGGCAAGAATACATGCTTCGATGGCGGCAGGAGTATTTACTACTTGAAGTGCCAATTGCCTAAATGTTGCCCAACGCTTTCCTGTTTCTGGACCATACCCATTATAAAAATGAAATCTTGAAATATCTTTAAGGTGCTTATTTTCACGGAGTTTCCTACAAATAAATTGACCTCCTAGCATAGAACCTTCTACAACATAAAGCCCACCAATTATAGCTGGAAGGGTTGAGTATTCAGGCACTCGTTCTTGAAGAAAGTTTGACTTTTCCAAGGAAATATTTAGTTCTTTCAAATCAGCCTCAAGCCACTGTACTCGCTTATGATCTACAAAATATTGTATAGGAACTAAAGGGTTTGACTCCAAAAAATTTGAAAAGCTAGTTGATAAGGACTGATGTATATTCCTGTTACAGACCAGTAATTTTTGATACGCTGCTAAGTGAAGCGTACCTGCAACTATTTTATTAGAAAGAGCAACAGCTTCCGTTGTATCGTGATCTGTTTGAGTTGACTCTTTAAGCAGAGAAAGGATCGTCTTGTTTTTATTGGTAGTCATAGATCGTTTTATTTCTATCCAACCAAAATTTCACGACGGAATGAAGCATATCTTTTGTCTCTTGGTAGGTTTGTGGCTTTAAAGTATAGCCATTTGCACCACTCCTATAGGCTTCTCTAATATCTATTATCTCATCAGAAGAACTTAGCATTATAATAGGTACATAATTGATCGCTGCGTGATTCCTTATTTTCTTCAAAACTTCTAATCCTGTCAGTTTAGGAAGCTTTACATCTAATAGGATTAGACTGGGCATATATTCTTCTTTTTCTACCAAACTTTCGACAGCGACTTCTCCATCTTTCAACCAGATAATGGAATCCGTTAACTGTTCTTTTTTTAAAATCCTTTGCACAATTAGTGCATCTTTGGGGTTATCCTCCACATACACAATGTCTACTTTTTGCATATTTTTAAGCTGATTTTTTTATAACAATCGACCTGAATCTACTTTGAAGTCCTCTGAAAATATCTTTCTTCGCTCCCTAGAAAGTCTATAATTCAGTTAATAAACTTGTCATTAATAAATTGTAACAAAGGTAAGAGGGAATTGGGGAACCGTTTATAACTTGGAAGGTAAATATATTTCAATGTAATTGCCTTAAATAAAGGTTTAGAGCTTTATTAGAAATCAAATCATACCTATTTCATACCCACTTAGCAGAACAAAGATAAGTACATTCTAATAAAAACGAAAGTAAGAATTTGTTTATTATCTGTACCTGTTATCTTATGAATATACTCTAGTTATCAACGGAATAACTCATTCGTCAACTCATTGAACATGTTAGATACTCACCCGTTCTAGAGCAAATACAGTTTCTAATAAAATTATTCGTAAAATGAAAATACCCCATATACTCTATTTTTTAATTGTATTGCTTTTTTTAGGAGCTTGTCAGTCAACCCATGTAGATGGACCAGGTCATCGGCAAGCAGAATTACGACATAAAAAAGCAATGATGCTTCATCAATATCTACAAGAAGAAGTGGCTATGGTTCTCAAAGCTAGAGAGGAAATGAATGAAAAGGTAGCAATAGGACACTTAACTTCTCTTGTTAGGGAAAGGCTGAAGGAAAAAGATTGTCAACTTGAAAACTATCAAGAGTTACTTCAGCGGCAAGCTATTACGCTAGAGAACCAACAAAAATACTTACGAGATCATGAAACGCAGCACTTGACCATACGACAAAGAGAAATGCAGCATAATCAAATTAGAAGAGAATTAGGAACGATTAAGAAAGAGGTACTAGTGGCTTGTAATGAAATTAATAAATTAGCAGCGACATACAAACAAGCTAGAAATGGACTGCCAATATTAGCAACACTCCGATAAATTACGGATTCATTTCTTGAAAATTCTTGTAGCGTATGTTCTTAGACAACTATATAAAGACGATTCGATCAAACTATAATTCTTTAATCTCAAAAAACATAGACTATGAATCCAGATGACTTTAGCAAACTACAAACGCTTATGGCTAAACTTAAAGTGGCCTCTAGAAATGCCGCTATTGCTGATAAAGCGTTTAAGAAATATCACCAAAATTCAATGGAGTTGTTAGATGGTATTTCTCCACATCTAGTAGCCCTACAACAGGGACTTTCCATCACAAGCACCTATTCAAATGAGGACATCAACTCAAAACAAGGAACACAGAAAGAACGGTGGAATTCATTGTATTGATCGGCCTAACAATACTTGATAATATTAAAGGTGTTGGTTCTGCACAGCTTAGGAATTAATCGTTTCCGATGTTGGTTCATTGGGTAACTTAACCCAGAAAGTAGTTTCCTTTCCTACTTTACTTTCTACAGAAACTTCGCCTTCATGTCGAGTGATAATTCTATGAACAATTGCTAGACCAATTCCAGTTCCAGGATATTCTTCCTCACTTACTAGTCGATCAAAAACACCAAATACCTTATTGGCGTATTTCATATCTATCCCAATTCCATTATCTTTTATATTGACTAAGGTGTAGTCACCTGCTTGTTTACTGCCGATCTCAATAATGGGCTTACTTTTTTTCTGGGAATATTTTACAGCGTTAGAAATTAAATTAATAAATAATTGCTGTAGCAGCGATTTGTCTCCCCAAAGATTAGGCAAAGACGCTGGTAATATTATTTCAACAGCATCCGCTTTATTAATCGGCAAGACCTCCTTAATGGCATTCTCTACTAATTCTTGAGTACTAACAGATTGAAACTCCATACTTTTCCGCCCTAATCTTGAAAAATTCAATATGTCATCGATGAGGGTATTCATCTTTTTAGTACTCTCCATGATCGTATTCAGGATTTCCGTGCCCCACTCATCCATTCTATCCCCATACTCCTCTTTAAGGATTTGGGTAAATCCATCAATATTCCGCAATGGAGATCGTAGATCATGAGAAACAGAGTAACTAAATGTTTCCAATTCCTGATAGGCGGCCTCCATTTGTTTGTTCAATTGCTTTATTTCATTGAATCGCTGCATGATAAACTCTCGTATATCATTACGTAGGGCAATGGCCGCATCAATTTCATATTTTTCCCATCGTCTGGAAAGTCCCTTCACTGTTTCTTTCCATTTCTGGAATGACTTCCTAGGGGACATACGCTCCCCGTTTTTTAATATAGCTTTGTTGGGATTCCCTCCCCAATAGACCTCTTGTGTCACTTCTGGCCGAAACCAAATTATGAATTCATTTGGGTTGAGTGCAAATTTTATAACTAAAATTCCTGCCGCCTTCTCCTTATATTTTTTGGCTGGTTCATATAGTTTAGTTAAAGAATTTGTTTCAAAAACTAGCGTATCCGTTTTGTCATCCAACCACTCACATAGCTCCTTCACCTCTTCTTCCGTGGGAGTCGTCCCCAATAAAGAGACTTGATGTTCCGTAATTACTACTGCCCCATCACAATCTATTAAGTGCATCACCGTCTGATCTTGGCCAGTCAATCCATCAAAAACATTGTAGTCATCACTCATACTCTCAAACAATTTAGCACGAGTGAGATTCGTCTTCAAGACAGAGGTTCTAAACAAATTGGCAGCTTCCAAAGCTAGATGACCAGAAAAAATCTGTGTCATAAATTGGCAGGTAAACCGTATAGCGTAATCTAGAAATTTAGGGGTATAATGATGACAAGCGATTAATCCCCACAGACGATCATCCAAAATTATAGAGATGCTCATTGTTGCTCGAACCCCCATATTTTGAAGGTATTCCAAGTGTATAGGAGATAATCCACGGGCAACAGAATGGGTTAAGTCAAGTGGCTTTTTAGTGTCTTTTGCAAGAACGGGAATAATTCGAGCGCTTGTAGAACTAACATCAGCTAGGATACGAGTTTTATTTTTTAAATATAGTACTCTAGCTTGTGATGGTATGTCAGAGGCAGGGTATTTTAAGCCTAGATAAGGCTCTACAAAATCTTCCTTGGCTTCAGCAATTACTTCCCCATCGTTATTATTATCAAAACGATAAACCATCACTCGGTCAAAACCTGTTATTTTCTTTACCTCTTGAGCCATTTGATCGAACAATTGATCGTAAGAGGCTCTTTGTATATTCTGAATAGCATCACTTAAAACGTATTGAAACGAAGTCTTAATCACTTGATTATCAAAAGGTTCGACTTCTACAATCAATATACCGTCGGGATTAATATGTACGATCAGGTGATGATAAATAGTATAGTCTTGATAGTAAATATTTGTACGGAGGGGATTTATTTGCTTGAAAGTACCACCTTTACTTACCTCCTCTTTGATCTGCAAAAATATATTATTAGGCAAGATTTTGCCTAACGAAGTTTGCAATAGTTGATCGGGTGCATAGCCGATTATGACTTCTGTGTTGTCACTTACTTGGATGATGGAAAAATCAGAAGGGTCACAAGCAATTAGACAGGCATGGGCTTGTACTAAGCGAATTAAATGAATAGGTTCATTTTCGCAATTACTAAGGTCATATTTTACACTATAAGCTGCTGAATTAGAATCCATAAATAATTATTAAAGGCAACCCTACCTCAAAAGAGCATAAATTGTCTTAATTATAATATAATAACCTGTTATGGAGCCTCTTTTTCGCTTACGCTTTTACACGCAAGACTTACAATAGAAATAGGGGGTAAATATAATCAGTTTACTTACAAAACCCAATAAAGTAACTATTTTTTAAAGTAATGAAATAGTAATCTCATTAAAAAACTTTATTTAAGGGGGTAGGCAATAAATAAAGTACCCGTTATGGCGCAGTTATTTTTTTTCCTAGTCCCCAATACTAAGTAACAACGAAATAATAAATTCCGCAAGTTGGCTCTAATTATTTTTCTGTTTGAGGAATTTAAAAAATCAGTGCATAGCAGGGCTACGGACTTATTTTTTAAGTTTCTCAAACTGGAAAAGAATAGAGGCAGATGCG
>CAKZUM010000336.1 GCA_937921525.1 uncultured Saprospiraceae bacterium | reverse complement strand
GAGCGTAGCTTCGTCCTTGTCTGTAGAAAAACATAGTTGACAGAGCATAAAGGAGCGTAGCTTCGACCCTGTAAAATTCCACAGGGTCGAAGCTACGCTCCTTATGGACACTCAACAGCATTATTTCTACAGACAGGGCCGAGGCTAAAGCCCCTAATTTATAGCTAAAAATATGTGGGGTATCAATAGACCTTCGAAAGTGTCCGACACGTAAGCGAGCACCTTTTTTCAAGCATTTACGCATTACAATAATGACTTTTCGTTTGCCCTGATTTATGATGTATGATTTATGAACTATGATGTATGACTTGCAAATAGGATGCACCCCTAGATAAAACAATTTCCTTATTAAGGGACTAGAAAAAAAATAACCTACCCATTCTGACTTGTTCTTTTTCTGTCTAAGAAACTCAAAAAATAGAACCGTAGCCCAGCTATGCTTCGATTTTTTGAATTCCTTACACAAAAAAATAACTACGCCATAACGGGTACTTTATTTATTGCCTACTCCCTAATTGAGTTCTATTCTAACTATTATCTGGCTTTAACCCCAATCGAATACTCAACTCCTGTACCAAAGGGTTTTTGTCCCGCATCATCTCATATTTTTCCTTTGTAGATAAGATTTTCTTAGTGACGACTAGTTCTTTAGCTTTAGATTGGTCTATCAGTATTTCCATTCCTAACTTTGGAATATTTAATTCTTTCCTCAGATAAGGGACTAGATTGGACTCTTGTTGAATCAAACTTTTGGCCATTTGAGACCCAACTTCAATCAATATAGTTTGCTTATCTTTTATAGATACCTCTGCAGACCTGAAAGAAGTTTGAGCAGATGGTGATTCTACCATCATAATATACTCTTCCCAAAAATTAGTTAATTTATCTATTTCTAATTCTGCGGTCTTGACATTCGTTTGGGCTGGTTCCTCTTTTATCTCCGTTAAGTCCTTCAAAGAAACCATATCATACTTGGAGCTTTTAACCCGTTTTAATGAACCGGGCTTAGTAGCTAAGGATGCTGCTTTGGGTTCTTCTACTATAGGCTGGATGTCTTCCGCAACTACCTCTGATGCAACTGGAATTGGTTCTGGATCTGGTATAATTGGAGGCGTATTCTCTTTGAGGTCTTTAGGTGCAACAGCATTATTTTGGGTCTGTGCTACGGGTACAGGTGGCGTATTTGTCACCTCCTTGGAAGAAGATTTTATTTCTGTAGTATTTGAGGCATTTTTAGCGGCATTAGGAGCTGAGACAGGGCTATTTTTTAGTTCAGGCGTTTTTTTTTCCTCTACTGCCATAGCCTGAGGATTGCTAGCCAGCTCTACTGCTCGACCGATATAGGTCATTTTTATAATAGCCATTTCAACATGTAGCCGCTTATGGCGAGCCATTTTATAGTTAACATCACAATCAGAAGCAATGCTTAATGCCGTCAAAATAAAACTGGAAGGTACGATGGAAGCTTGTTCTTGGTATCGTTGCTTCAAGGTATCACTGATAGCCAATAAGCTTAGTGTTTTAGCATCCTTGCAGACTAATAAATTCCTTAAATGTTCTGCTAAACCATTGATGAATATATCTGGATCAAAGCCTTTTTTAAATATTTCATCAAAAATCATTAATACACTAGAGACATCCTCTGTCACCATAGCATCTACCACCTTAAAATAATAGTCATAATCTAAGATATTAAGATTCTCAATAACACTTTCATAAGTAATTTCCCCACCCGCAAAACTGGTCATTCTATCAAAAATGGATAAGGCATCTCTTAATGCTCCATCCGCCTTTTGAGCAATAATATGCAAAGCCTCTTTTTCTCCTTTTATGTCTTCGCTCTTGCATATATGCTCCAGATGACTAACAATTCTAGGTATTTGAATCCGTTTAAAATCGAATATTTGACATCGAGATAAGATAGTAGGAATGATTTTATGCTTCTCGGTAGTGGCTAAGATAAAAATAGCATAGGGCGGTGGCTCTTCTAAAGTCTTCAAAAAAGCATTAAAAGCCTGCTGAGACAACATATGTACCTCATCTATAATAAAGATTTTATACTGTCCCTGTTGTGGTTGAAATCGAACCTGTTCTATTAAGGCCCTTATATGGTCGACACTATTATTGGATGCGGCATCTAGCTCATTAATGTTGAAGGAAGCGTTGCCATTAAAAGCAGTACAGGAAGCGCAAGTATTGCAAGCCTCAAAATCATCCGTTCTATTCTCGCAATTTAATACTTTTGCTAAAATCCTTGCGCAAGTGGTCTTTCCAACCCCTCTAGGGCCACAAAAAAGGAAAGCATGAGCTAGTTGATCGTTTTGCAAAGCATTCTTAAGCGTCTTAGACACATGCTCTTGACCCACTACTTCGTCGAAGCGTTGAGGGCGGTATTTTCTTGCAGAAACGACAAATTGGCTCATATTTTAGGTACTGGTAGTTTTCAAAATTGATAATACAAAATAATTTTGTACTTTTTCAAAATATTAAGGTCCTAATAGGGTTAATTGTGGAGTTGTTTAAGAATGTAGACTGAAATTAGTTGTAAGTGCTTAATTGTCAGGACACAGTCTTTTTAAATTTTCGTAGCCTTAGCTACGGGCACACTACTGGACATTTTAAAGAGCAGAGAATAGAGAGCAGAGAGTAGAGACAGATTTCGTTTAAAAAATAACGAAATTTCGTTGTTTTCTAATCGAAATACGTCTCTACTCTCTCTTCCCCGCCCGCCTGACGGCAGTCGGGCTGGTCTGCTCTCTGTTCTAAACAATGTCCAGTAGTGTGGCTACGGGAATTTCAAAAGGCGAAGTCATTGACGATCAATGACTTGCAAATAAATCAGTTATACATTTTTAAACAACTTCTGTAATACTAGACGATCTCCAATGTA
>CAKZUM010000335.1 GCA_937921525.1 uncultured Saprospiraceae bacterium | reverse complement strand
TTCTGGTTATGTCCGTAGAAAAATGCACACTTTACCGAAGCAAGGATCTAAAAAACCATGGAAGTTGGATCAGAATTATTTGGTGGATCGAAAGATTATTGGAAACGGAAAGATTGATGATGGGGTGATGGAATTTCGATCTACTAAGGATGTTTTGAAAAAACGGGAGTTGCTGGATGCTATTCAACACGGAGTTACTTCGCAATCACGCGGATGACACATGAGTAAACATTGTTTGCGAACCGCTTGCGGATGGGAGGGCTTGTAGGTCGTGAGTGATATTGACATTTATAGGAGTTATTGCATGTAGTTAGCCTACTAGATGCTATTCAACACGGAGTTACTTCGTAACTACGCGGATGACACATGAGCAAACATTGTTTGCGAACCGCTTGCGGATGGGAGGGCTTGTAGGTCGTGAGCGATGTTGACAATTATGAAGCATTAGCTAAAGACACTCTCGACCTACTGAACGCAACTAATACAGGTGACCTAAAAAATCTGTGTCATCCGTGTTGAATTGCGTCTAGTTAGTACACTAGATTGAATGATGTCTAGCTATTCAATTAAACCCTATCGAATTACTAAACAGAAGCATATTTCTGTGATTGTCTTATCCAAATTTCCCCTTCCCAACCCTTTCTACAGCCCAAAATCACATTAAAAACTATTTAAATACGTCTCAGAAACATCTTTTTGTCCGAATTGGTAAGGTTTATGTATATAGAAATTATCTTAATCTGTTTAAATACCTAGATTACTAGTGATTGGCAGAAAAACCGATTTAAAGTATCTCCTGTGAACAAAAACCGAACAATGCCTGGCATTGACCAAAGGCATAGATTTTTACTACAACCCTTTTTTCCTATCTGTATTGCATATATCTTAGTAGTACAAAAGGCATCTCTTCGCTTAACGGAATGGTTAGGTTCACTACGCTACTTTCCTGATTCTTTACCAAATCTTTGCTACAAACAGAATATATTTGATAATATCTTCATTTAATCTTTGGATTAAGGAACGGTGGTATGATGTCATTACACGTTCCTAAGTAGGTATTTCTTAAATAGATCATAGCGTTCTATATAGCTGAAAAGTGTTTTAAATTGTCTTTCATGGAAAACCGATTACCCTTACGACTATATATCCTTTCCTTTTTGTTATTGATAGCTTCCCTGCCGCTATTGGCGCAGCAGTCCAACTTTTCTATTAATTATACGGGGCCAGATACCTTATACGTGGGTGCGGATTGTGAGGTGGCATTAGAGTGGGGACACCCAAGTACTGTTAATATTACAAGAACAGATGGAACGGCTATTTCAACGATTAGTATTAATTCGATCAGTGGAGGTTTTGCGATTGGCGATTTAGTGATGGCGAATCAAGAAATATTGATTACTTACTTTGCGGAGGATGTAAATGGTATCAATGCCATACTAACCAATACGCCAGTAAAAGTATATATCGCCGATACGATAGCTCCTGTTTTTAATACGGCTTCTTTGCCGAGTGATATTACGGTTGATTATTTGAGCGAAGTACCAGCGACTCCTGCTTTATCTTCTATTGTGGCTACCGATAATTGTGGGGTGGATCGAATAGAATATGATGGGGCTACGACGATTTCCAATTGTACAGGTGGTATGTTTACTCGAAGTTGGTCTGCCTTCGATGCTTTTGGAAATAGAACAACTTATGCTCAAACGATCACCCTTAATCCAGATAATACCAGACCAGATTGGATCACTGATCCCACAGATTTAACAATCTCTTGTAATACAACTACCTCCCTAGATACTTTAATTAATAACTGGCTAACGAATGCAGGAGGAGGAACGGCAATTGATTCGTCAGGGGTAACGATTAGCAATGATTTTGATGGTTTACAAAATGGTTGTGGACAAACGGGTAGCGTTACGGTAGAGTTTATGGCAACGGATAGTTGTGGCAATTCGAGAGCGAGAAGTGCGAGTATTATGGTAACAGATGATACCCCACCTACCATCAATCAAGTGGCAGTAGATACGATTGTAGATTGTTTAAATCCAGCTATCTCTTTTATGGCTTGGACTAATAATCATGGAGGGGCGAGGGCTTCGGATGTTTGTGATAATATAGATAATACGGCTAGTTCCAGCAATTGGTCGATAGCAAGAATAGATACTACTAGTAACTGTGGCAATGAAGCAACTTATGAGGTAGTCTTTCAGGTAAGCGATGCCTGTGGAAATATAGATTCTACTAAAGCGTCTTATAGCACTATAGATACCATTGCGCCAATTATTACAGGCTTTATATCAGACACAACGGAAACTTGTAGTAGCACGAATAAAAGCGTCCGTTTAGAACAATGGCTCTCCTTCGTAGAAGGTCAAAATTTTCCAGATGTTTGTGGTGGGAGTGTCTTTTTTAAAGAGGCTGCATTAGAAGATGAACTAGGAAATACTTTTACTTGGTTAGGTGCTGGAAATCCCTTTACTTTTCCAATAGCCGACTTTGTGTGTGATGCTCAAATAACCGTTGCGTTCACTTTTGAAGATGCTTGTGGAAATGCGACAATAGATACCGCACTCTTTTCTTTAATAGATACCATTGCGCCTATTTTTATCAATTTACCATTAGATACAATAGTAGAATGTGATGCACTTCCTGACACAGCGATGGTGCAAGTAATGGATAATTGTGATACTAGTTTGACGATTAGTTTCACGGAAGTATTAGACAATCAAAATGCTTCTATCTTACGTATTTGGCAAGCG
>CAKZUM010000334.1 GCA_937921525.1 uncultured Saprospiraceae bacterium | reverse complement strand
AGAGTTGATCGTGGGTCAAGAACTATTTGTTCGTACAAATCGAAAAGTGAATCTTAGCGAATTTGGAGTATTGTTTAAAAATGAAGCGGAACTGGTTATGCAACAGTTGCATCGTTCCATGGAGCGTTGGCGACTTGCATCAGAGGGCGTGGAAGGAATTATCAGAATTGGTTTTGTCGGATCAGCGATGCAAATTTATTTGCCGCCATTGATTAAGCAATTTAGTATCGACTATCCGAATATCAAATTTTACCTAGAAGATTTAAGTAATCAAGATCAGTTAAAAGCCTTAGAGAAAAGGCAATTGGATATTGGATTTATGCGGGCGAATGAAGTGCCGCTTACGATGGATATTAAATCGGTGTATAAAGAGAATTTTTCTTTAGTTGTCCCAGAAGATCATCCGATCCAGTCTGACACATTTAAAAGTATTAGTCAATTAGCAGAAGAGAACTTTATCCTTTTTCCCAATAAGCGAAGTCAGATGTACTATCAGCAAATTATTAAGCTTTGCGGGGAGGCGGGATTTAGCCCTACGATATCGCATCAGTCCATTCATGGGCCTACTATATTTAGATTGGTTGAAAATGGCTTAGGTATTTCCATTATTCCCAATTCCTTAAAAGATGAGTTTAACTATAAAGTTCGTTTTATTGAATTAACGAATGTGCCTTATCAAACAGAGTTATTTGCGGTATGGAATAAGGACTATCGAAATTCTGCTTTGCCTTATTTTTTGGAAATGATTAGAGTTTAGCTGTTTGCCATTAATGCGAATAACGGACTAAATTTTTGGCCTATTATAATATAGGGGCCTTCTTAGCCTCGGCCCTGTCTGTAGAAATAGGAAGAGTCTGGTGCATAGTAACACAGAATTCATTCTGAGAGACTATTAAGCGAAGCGCAGATAATAAATAGATTATCTGCGCTTCGCTCGATAGTTGTCCAGAATAAATTCTGGGCTACTTAAAGTCCAGATAATTAGACAGCACTTTATAATATAAACAACATGATGAAGATCATTCTATTTTTAAATACCTTCATCGAAGCCAAAATAAGTTACAACCTTCTAAAAGAAGAATTATTGAAGCATACCGTAGAGATATATTATTCGGAAAGTGTAGATAAGTAATAACGTTTTAATTACCAACCATTTTCTTCATGGACTTCATCCAATCAACTAATGATTTTTCTTTTTCTGTTTGTAATTCAAAATTAATTTTCCCACTTCCTGCGATCAAAATTTTATTAAAGGTGCCGTCTATAGCATGTCTATTTCCACCAACACAATCTCTGTTATGATTATTACCTTGTAGATTTTGTCTAAAAAACACAAATATTTCGCTAGTAGTTTCCGACTCTTCTACTGTAAAATCAGTACTTACTGTTAAGTCCATAGCTACCTTTAAATGGTTAACAACCTCAGTTGGCTCAAGGGCTTCGACAATCTTACTTTTAAGATGAATTTGTTCCATAAAATAGCGATCTAAAGTAATTTCATCCATACCCAAATAAGGAGCATCCTCGACATTGATAGATCTAAGATTTGCTTCTTTATCAATAAAGAAACCACTTACTTGATTGGTCTTATGATCTATTTGTAAAGAGGCTAAAGGTAGGGTAGCTGTCAACTGCTTTAAAAAAACGGTAGCTTGTTCGGATTCTGTTAATACGCTTACTTCTTCAAAATCTGTTTGAATAGACTCTTTTTCGCAAGCCGTCATCAGTAAGAGTACTACCACTAAGGAAAGAAAATTAGAAAGGTAATTTTTTTGCATAATTGGATAATTTTGATAAGAAAATTTTATGACTTCATTAAAATGCAAAACATTTATAATGTCATTTAATAAAAAGGGAGAACTTATTATACCAAAAATAGTTTATCTAAGTAGATATAGAGAAATATATAGAGATTAAAATAAAATGAAGATACCCCATCCGTGTTAACTGTCTTTAGATAGACAAAACTTGGATGCTTGGTTAAATACTTCCGTAGTTAGGCTGTGCAAGAATTTTTTAAGAAAAACTGGACAAGTTTATCTAAAGCCAAAAAGTAGTTGACACTTTTTTACCACGGATTCACGGATTTTGAGCGTTCTACTTAGTTTAATCCGTGAATCCGTGGTAAAAAACACAATTAGTGTAAACTTCTTTGATAATCTTGTCAAAAACTGAGAACAAAATTTTCTTGTCCAGCCCAGCCCGCTGACGCAGTCGGGCGGGTGACCAACTTATTATTTCATTGTTACTAAAATCATTTTTTCGCTATCTTACATCTTTGTTTACTGAACTCACTCCTAGACATTGTTTAAACAGAGAGTACAGGCGTACTTCGTTCAAATAAACAACGAAATTGCGTAAAATTTTCAAACGTACGCTATCTTAACGCTCAATTTTTAATTTTCAATTCTTTAGAATGGCCAATAAATACATCAGTATTCGCAATCTAAAATTCATGCTACATGAAGTATTAGATTTAAGTAAAGTAAATAGTTTACCAAAGTTCCAAGACTACGACACAGAGGCGTACAATATGGCTTTGGACACCGTCAAGGATCTTTCCGATACGTATCTTTTTCCTATTTTTAGAGAGATGGATAAGAAGAAAGCCTATTATGACGAGGCATCAGGAACAGTGAAAGTGCATCCAGGTTTGCAGAAAGCGATCAAGGCATTGGGAGAGGGTGGCTGGATAGGTACTTATGCGACTTATGAGCAAGGGGGGCAACAAATGCCTAACGTCTTATTAAATTCCGCAAGAGTAATCATGCACGCTGCGAATGCCAATGCTGCTGCCTACACCTTATTAACAGATGGTGCTTCTAATTTAATTAGAAGTTTTGGTAATACCGCTTTGAATGAAAAATATATTCCTAAAATGATGGCAGGGGAGTGGCAAGGCACGATGGCATTGACTGAGCCACAAGCAGGAAGTTCCTTATCAGATGTAACGACTACTGCTACGCTGATGGAAGATGGCTCATACAAAATCAAAGGGCAGAAAATATATATTTCTGGTGGAGATTATGAAACTACCGAAAATATCATACACCTTACCTTAGCGAGAATAGAAGGTGCTCCCGCAGGTACGAAAGGCATTTCCCTTTTTGTAGTACCCAAGTACCGAGATGAGGACGGCAGTTTCGTGAGTAATGATGTGACCACCGCTGGTCTCTATGGTAAAATGGGGCAGCGTGGATATGTAGCGGCTCACCTAATGATGGGCGAGCAAGATAACTGCAAAGGCTATTTAGTCGGTCAGGAACATAGAGGATTGCGCTATATGTTTCAGATGATGAATGAGGCTAGAATTGGTACGGGGGCAATGGCATCAGGCTCGGCGAGTGCTGCCTACTATGCTAGTTTACAATATGCAAATGAGCGACCACAGGGCCGTCATCCTTCTAATAAAGATGCTACTCAACCACAAGTTTTAATTATTGAACATGCAGATGTACGTCGAATGTTACTTTTCCAAAAGTCCGTTGCAGAAGGAGGAATTGCATTAGTTCAGCTATGTGCTTACTATTCTGATATTGCAGAGAATGCAACAGGCGAGGCTAAAGAAGATGCTCATTTGTTGTTAGAATTATTAACCCCTGTCGTAAAATCTTTTCCTTCTGAATGGGGGAACTTGGCAGTGAGTGCGGGCATGCAAGTATTGGGTGGGGCAGGCTATACAGATGATTTTCCACTAGAGCAATACTACCGAGATATTCGAATCAATGCGATCTACGAAGGAACAACGACGATTCATGGAATGGATATTTTGGGTCGAAAAATTATGGCACAAAATGGTCGAGCTTTAAAGTTGTTATTAGGAGAAATGAAAAGCACGATTGATGCAGCGGCTCAAAATACGGCCTTACAAGCTTACGCAGGAAAGTTAGGAAATGCGGCTAAGTCCCTCCATGAAATAAGTATGCATTTGGTGCAATTGGCCATGAAGGATCGGCCAGAGGTATTTTTAGCAGATGCTACTTTGTATTTAGAAATGTTTGGAATTGTTACCGTGAGTTGGTTATGGTTAAAACAAGCAACAGCTGCACAAACAGCTATTGACAGTAAAGCGACAGGGGAAGAGCATTTATTCTATCAAGGGAAGGTGCACACGATGAAGTACTATTTTGAATACGAGTTGCCGAAAATTCAACCATTGATTGAGCGGTTGAAGAGTGCGGAGAAATTGACTTTGGATATTGAGTCTGTGTATATTAATTGATTAGAGCAGGGAGCAGGGAGTAGAGAGTAGAGAGCAGAGACCACTTTGTTGAGAGAATAGAGACTGCTAATTAGATGCTACTGATTTATACCGAATAGATAGGAAGCCTTTTGTCCAGCAACCTCCCGTTGCTGGACAAATTAAGGCGTTTTTATTTTACAACCCTCGCCCAGCCTCAATCAAATCCACCAAAGAAGCATCCTTCATTTTAATTTGTTCTAATAATCGTTCGACTTGAGAGAATAGGCTATTCTCTTTATCCAATAATTCCCGTATCTCTAAAAGTAACAACCATTCCATAGGAAGTTGATGCTCAATAATTTTTAAGAGTTCAGGCAAGCGATGGATATTGCTTTTTTCTTCTCGAATCATTCGAACTTCGGTATACAGTTCTTCTTGTAGTTTTTGTTGGGCAGTCTTTATAATTTTTTTCTCACCCGTAGGTAATTCATGCTGCACTAAATCGAAGGAGCTATTATCCGCAGGTCCTGCAAAAGCAGACACTACTTTCTTTCCAACAGCTAAATGATAAATGCCCCAATCTGGATGGAATAAAATTTCCTCCCCATGACGTACTGTACAGTTTTTAAAAGTGATTAAAATAATTTTTCCTTGTAGATTTCTAGTGCCAGTCACGACCTCTCCTTGTAAGTGAATATCTCCTTCAAATTCTAAGCTAATACTTTTTCCCTCGTATATATCATAGGCATCCAAATCTCGTGGGTACATATCTTCTATTGCCAAATTAATTCCTTTTAACTTACCGATAGGAGAGCCAAAACCTTCGGGGTGTGCAGCAGTGCCATGTCCGATTAATTCTTTATTTCTATAAGCTAATGCAGTTGGACCTGTCAATTGAATGAAAGATATTTTATCATTCTCGTTGGTCAACAGTTTTGTAAAAGTTCCTGAAATTTGGATACCTGTACTTAGTTCGACGGTGCCTAGCTGTTTAGAATTAATTAGTTTTTGAACGCCCATTAAACCACCTTTCCGCAAGGCCATTGTATTGGCAAATTCTTCTAAGACTAAACTTAGATGTGCGAAATCTGGTGTAACATATAATTGGGGTTGGGGCTTAGTAATATCAAATGATTGATGAACGGCGGACAGATCATAGGGTATTTTTTTTACTTCGTCTGACATACACCATTTGCTTTCCCCAATAGAAGATAAAAGTCCAGCACCATATATTTTAGGATTTTCTACTGTGCCAATCAATCCATACTCTACAGTCCACCAATGCAAATTTCTAATCTGTGCCATTTCAGAAGGTTC
>CAKZUM010000333.1 GCA_937921525.1 uncultured Saprospiraceae bacterium | reverse complement strand
ATGAATGGCGGAACCATCCGATTAATCGGTCAACAAAAATTGGCTTGGACGCAATTAGGGGCAACAGCTAATCAGGGCGCAAACCAAATTACCTTAAAGGAAAATGTAGATTGGCAAGTGGGCGATCAAATCGTGATTGCCTCCACAGATTATGATATGAACCATGCTGAAGTCCGCACGATAACTGCTGTTTCTGGGAATAGAGTCACCTTAAATACACCACTAAATTATAAGCACTTTGGTAAATTACAGACTTACACTCGACCAGATAATCAGTCTTTGACTTGGACGTTGGACGAAAGGGCAGAAGTTGGTTTGTTGAGTAGAAATCTTACCATTCAAGGAGATGCAGGTAGTGACGCCACAGGCTTTGGCGGACACATCATGGCGATGTCTGGGGCAACATTAGTTGCAAATAATATCGAATTGTATCGGATGGGGCAAAAAGCCAAATTGGGACGCTACCCTTGGCATTGGCATTTATTGGGGAATAATGGCCAAGGGCAATACTTGCGCAATTCCAGTATTCACCGCACATACAATCGTGCCGTCACTATTCACTCAACGAATGGGACTAGGGTAGAGCGAAACGTAGCCTATGATAATCTCGGCCATGCCTACTTTTTTGAAGATGGCAATGAGATTAATAATGTCATGCAGTATAACTTAGGTTTAGTCACTCGACGACCTACTGCCGAAGACGCACTACTACCTTCCGATATAGACAATCAGCGAAATATGAGTGGGCCAGCTACCTTCTGGATTACCCACCCCTTAAATAAAATAAATTTTAATCATGCCGCAGGGTCGGATGGTTCAGGGATATGGTTTGCACCGCATCAAAATGCCAATAGTGCTGCCTTTGACCCTTCCATAAAGCCTAATAATATCCCCGTACCAGACGGCAATTGGGACAATAACGTTGCCCATTCTTCCACGCATGGTTTATTGGTCGGGCCAACCGTATTTGCTAATGATACTTCTCAGAGAGTACATCCGAATCTGGATTATTACCCTTCTGGTGCACCTGGCAATGCTGTCATCAAGGTTAAAAACTATACCGTATTTAAAAATTTACTAGGAACTTATTTACGTGTTGGACAAAATACCAGAGACACTTATTGGGAGAACTTTATCATTGCAGATAACTATAAAGGAGATGCACTAACTTGGGCTGGCGAGCAGCACAAATTCCTCTGGGTCGGTGGTTCTGAAAATTATGAAGCACATCCTTCTGGAAATGATAAAGCAGTCGGGGGTGCAGCTGGACTGGTACATTTACATACCATTTATGATGGCCCAACAAGGGTGTATGATTCTTATTTTGCAGATGTCGATTATCCAGAAATGTCGCTTTTTGACCAATGGGGAGCTAATATAAAATACACAGGACATACCTTTAGAAATACGACCGTAGCCCCCGGTTCATTCAATGTGAATTGGCGAAATTTTCCAGAAAGACCCGTTTGGAATAATGCTACCGTATATGATGTCGATGGCAAGCTAACAGGAACGCCCATGACTGCAATGCACCTTGATATTCCTATATTAAGAAATGAAACAACTACTTTAATTAATACCAATCAAAACGGTGCGAAAAGTAACAATCGCTATGGCTATGTAGAAGTATCTCCTTCTGATCAAAGCCTTTCTAAAAAAAGACAAACCTCTGTTCTTACGCGCTCTGACGGCGCAATCCAACGAGACAACGTTCTCGAAATCGAGGGAGTAAGTATTGTACCCATTTTGGACAAAGGGTATTCTTACACCCTTAGGTACAAGGAGTATCTTCCTTGGCGTAATCAAATAGACTATTATAGTATGAATGCAGGGGAAGATATGATTTTGGGTTTCCCCGGTGCGCCTGCTACCGCATCCGCTTTTTTTTCAACCACTCCGGGAAAGAACACAAGGGGTATGAAATTACCCGAACTCAGTTCTTTAGAGGATTTAAAAAACACCAATCAGACAGCTTGTGCTTTTGAGGGGACTACTTTCTATGTAAAATATATTGCAGGTACTGATAGTCAATTTGAAGATATTGGAGCACAGAACACGGTATTAATTTATACCAATATTCAAAATCAAACCAACATACCTTATGTAGATACAGATGGTGATGGTTATACAGATATTGCCGAAAACGATCAATGTAGAGATCCTTATGACGCTAATGATTTGGCGTTCGATTTTAATAGTAGTAGAGAAGGTTTTGAAACTAACCAAATTGATGCGCAAGCATTAAGTAATAATGACGACTACTGGTTGTTGCGAGCAGATAACCGCAATGACCCTTTTATTTTTAATTCAAATTTAAAATTTAACAGTAATAGTGTAAGGAAGATTTTCGTAGATGCGCAAAGTCAAGCAACGGGTTCTTTTCAGTTATTTTTTAAAACGGCTTCCTCCAATTTTTATAGTGGAGACAAAGTCGTAACGGTCAATTATGCTAGGGCAGGTTCTCGTGAAACACTTGAGTTTAACGTAGCCAATCATACTGCTTGGAACAACCAAACTATTACAGGTTTACGATTAGATTTTCCAGCAAATGCCTCCGCAAAAAGCCATACGTGGCTTTGGAAAATGTATGGCGAAAATCCTCAATCGGAGGACTGCACGCCTTACAAACAAGAAAAATGTATCGTTGACTACGTTAATTTTTCCAATGAAATAGAGCGCGGTGCTCAATCAGCCAAGCTAGGAGACAACATTAGCATTACTTCAATAAGTGGGAGCTCTTTTTGTGGAAGCACCAATCAATTTACCATAAGAAAAACAGGAAGTGGAAATGATGGTTTTGCAGATTTTCACTACCTACCCACTACTGCTGATAACTGGTCTAAATATGACTTTTTATCTATTAAAATGTGTGGTGGCGCAGTTCCTTATCAGGTTTATATAAAAGATAGCAGCCTTGGTTATTCCTTATTGGGGAAAGCCCCTGTAGGAGGAGATTTTACTTTTGATCTTCCAACTAATCAGGATGAAAAAAACCAAGTGGACGATATTATTATTCGGGTCTTAGCTAGTGATTTAGCCGTCAACCAATCTGTTACTTTTAACTTGAGTAGTATCGAGCTTGGGATTAATGGGGAGGCGTGTCAAGAAAATTCTGAAACCCTCTCTGGCACTTACAGTATTATTTCCAAGCGAAGTAATAAGGCTTTAAGTTTATATGGTTGGAATGGAAATAATGGTGGCAATATTATTCAATGGGATTATATAAATTATCAAAATCAACATTGGGTACTTGAACATTTAGGCGATGATGTTTACAAGATAACTTCTAAATATAGCAAAAAAGCAGTAGATGTATGGGGGGGGAGTTTTAGAAATGGTGCTAATATTAATCAATGGGATTATGTAGGCGGTGAAAATCAAAAATGGAGAATCCAACCCGTTGGCAATGGCTATTACAGATTGCTTGCAGTTCATAGTAATAAAGCCCTAAGCATTAATCGTAATCTAAAAACGAATGGTGCCAATATTCACCAATGGGATTATGTGGGAGCGTCCAGTCAACAATGGCGATTTGATGAAGTAGCAACAAGTCGTTCCAAAGAAGAGGTACATAGCATGGAAGTATTCGCCAGCAAAGGCAGAACTGCAAAAGTTCAGTTTGTAGCCAACCAAGCTTTTAAGCCTGTTCAGTATCATATACAACACGCTACAGATAATGTCAACTTTTCGACTATCCGTAGTTTAGCTGCCTCCGACTCTCCCGACTTAGCGGCTTATGATTTTACGCATCCTTTCCCTCAGGATGGAAAAAATTATTATCAGGTAGTGGTGGAATATGAAGATGGATATCAAGAAATGATCCCTTCGCAATCGCTTGATTTTGCGACATCAAAACATGGTATTTCCATTTTCCCAAATCC
>CAKZUM010000332.1 GCA_937921525.1 uncultured Saprospiraceae bacterium | reverse complement strand
AATAATAGAACAGAGAGTAGAGAAGCGAGCGTAGAGACGTATTTCACTCTAAAATAAACGAAATCTCGTTGCTTCTATTGGAATACGTTTCTGTTATCCGCCCACCTAAATCATATTGGGCTGGTCCGCTTCTAAAACCTGTATGGTTTTCAGGATTGAGAAAACGTAAAATTAGGAAAAAAAAAATAGATAAGTAATAACGGTATCAATAATTTGGAAAATGGAATAGTAAGTACTCGATGGGTAAATAAATGAAGGAAAAAATGAGTAGATGTAGAATCCCGTAATTGAAAAGGAGTTTTGTATTAAAGAAGTACATCCTATTTTCCTATTTACGCATTTTTTGATTTACTCATTGAAAAGATTACAAGGAACATTGGTAGGATATAGGAAAAAAATGTGGGCAGCAACTTCCCTTCTGCCGCCACCCACTGTCCTACGAGAAAGTAGTGTTTCTATTCATTAAAACGAGTTTCAACTCAAAATGATTACATGAATAACCGATTTCAAGCATAATTGTTTATTATTAGTCACATTACAAATTAATCTATAATTAATCTGTTAAGTGGTATGAGTCTGAAAATAAGCCTATAAGAGACTTTTTTAACACAACAATTATTGTAAATAAAAATTCAACTCGTTTCCAATTTTTTAAAATTTATTTTTCCACATCATGCTTTCTACAGGTCTGATTGTCCTCGTATTGTATTTAGCGTTCTTTTTTTTGTTATAATAATTTTTAATATCTCCTGCCACCATAAAATAGATCAATTGACCAATAGGCATACCGGCATATACCCGAACTGGATGGGTACAAGAAATTTCTAGTGTCCAAGTATTACAAAAACCTACATCGCCTTTACCTGCCGTAGCATGAATATCAATACCTAGTCGACCGACTGAAGATTTACCTTCCAAAAAAGGAACAGTCGTGTGTGTTTCGGTATATTCTTCCGTTACTCCTAGGTATAAAGTATTAGGATGTAAGACATAGCCTTCTTTAGGAATTTCAAAATTTTCTATCTCGTTGTGTTTCTTGGCATCTAGTATATGATCCTTATATCTGGCTAAATATTTTCCTAGATGGACGTCATAGGAATTTGTTCCTAAACACTTTTTTCTAAATGGTTCTATAATAATTTCTTTTTTTGCAATTGCTGCTAATATTTCTTTATCACCTAAAATCATATTTATATTTTAAGGCTCTCTGACAAATTCTATGATTGTAGTAGATCGTCAAAGTTTGTAACCATGACCGTCAGGCTAAGAGACGGACTATTGATGGCAGAAACTTGTAAAGTGGCTGTCATCTGGGTTTCTGGGAAAGATGACAGCCATTTTTAAAATTTCTGCCATCTGCCTTCGCTCTAAGCCTGACGGCTATGGTTGCAAACCTCAACGATCCAAAATTTCTCATTGGATTTGTCAAAGAACATGCATTAATAACTATTTGAACTTTCTAAATAATTTCTTGTAGCGTTTCGCAAAAATAATCTTTTACCAACATTATTGTAGTATACGTTTTGGAGTTCATCGAATCGATTCCTGTAAAATTATGTCCGCACCAAGAGTGCTGACACAATTATGAAATTAAAAAAGGTAAGCAATTCAAGGAACTGCTTACCTAATAAATTTAAACGGGAAATAAAAAAATAAGTATTGGTAAAGAATTAATCTTTAGGTAATAGGACACAGATAGTGTTCTCCTACTCCTCTATTTCATTTGGTATTATTGGGCATAGAGTGCCTAGGGCTTCTATGATAGAAACTATAATTTTAAAATTCTTGTCTTGTAAAGTAGTAGTGTTAAAAAAGGTAAGTAGTAGCTATGCTAGCTTACAACTAGCATAGCTATCTATTACTGGATGCTCTTAATATTTGATTTAGAGCAAGATCATTTTCTTAGTCTGAACCTGATCTTTTGTCTGTATCTTGTAATATAGAATTCCTTTTTCCGACAACTCACGGCTTTGAATAATCCATTCGTTATATCCCTTCTCAAAGTATTGTGACCATTTCTTCACCTCTTTACCATCGGGTGTTAAGATCGTTAGTAACACCATATCTGATTCAGGTAATTGGAAGCCAATCGTTGTTTGATTGGTAAAAGGGTTTGGTCTATTTTGCTGCACTTCAAAAGGAGTAGTTATAGCTGTGAATGCTAATTCTAGTTGTTTGATTTCATTTTCTGCTGTATAAGCTTCTGCCTCCATTATTGTTGGTTGAATCATTAGTAATTCACTTAATGAAGCTGTTTTTTCTGCTTTGAAAGTTAAAGTAAATTGATCACTTTCAAAATTTTGTCCGTTTACTTTATTCCAACTGATTGGTAGGATATTTCTCTCCTTCAAGGTCCATCCAATATTTCCTTCTTTCACTAAACCTTCTTGCATTTCAATAAGACTTAAACCTTGATAAGCTAAAGCAAACTGATAACCATCTAATTGTTGATCTGCTGGAATCGTGAAATCAACTGTAATTTCTTGTCCAACTTTGACTATTTTATTTTCAATCGTAATAGACACTCTATCGTTATTAGTACGAGCTTCTGCTGTTACTAATTTATCAGCAGATGCATTACCACTTACGTCTCCTACTTTAACAGCTATAAAATTATTTTCCATTTGATCTGCACCATTTACATCCACAACAATTGTTTCATTGAATGCCTCTGTTAATGGGTCATTGCTATTAAATTCGTAAGAAGCATCCACAAAACGCCAGCTCGTGTTATCAGGGAATTCTGTAGTAATATTTAAGATCAATCTTCTTAACTGTACCATATCAAATGCAGTGATCGTACCTGATCGGTTGATGTCAGCAGCAATGATATAATATGGAGATTGAATATATTCCACCCCTAAAATATGTTTGCTAATTAATACCAAATCAAATGTAGACACTCCATTTAATGGATTGTTATCTTTGGTTGGTATCAATTGATACGCTGCGCCATCATTTAATTCAAAAGCATAATCTCCATTTTCGCTAGTCATATAAGGTGCTGGCATAATACCTGTTCCAGCTACTCTGACTTCTACTTCTTTTATCGCCTCGCCATTAGCCATTGTAATTTTTCCAGCGACCCTAGGTTTTGTAATATCACTTTGGCAAGCATTATTTGCATCATCTATAATAACTCTAGTTTCACAAGAACCATAATTTTGTTCTCCATCCAATACAAAGACTTGTACACTTTGTAAGTTTGCATAATCACATCCTAGTTCTAATGCGTTTGGTAACTGAAGAATACCTTCCAAATCTTCAGGTGCTTCTGCGGAAAAACTACTATGCCATATTCGATAATCCATAGCTTGGGGTGCTAAACAATTATCAAAGCTATTGCCAGCAATAATGGCAGGACTTACTAAAGCAGTTCCTACATCCCGAATACTAGTCGTCAAAGTATCTTGACATAAAACAGTTGGTGGTCGACAGTCCCAGAACTCGAACGTTCTTTCCTGATCTCCGAAATTACCACAGTTATCATATACTCTAAAACGAACCGTGTATTCAACTTTCGGCTGTACGGTCCAGAAGAATTTCTCTGATTCTCCATGTCCTACTTCTACTCCATCTTCCGAAATCCAGTATTCAAAACTAAAGTTTTTAAAGAAAGCATCTTCGCAATCCGTTGCCTCTGCGGTGAAAACTCTAACCGTATCACACTCATAAGGCCCTGCGCCTAAAGTTATATCTTCCGTTCCAAATGGAGCCACATCCCCTGCACCATAGATGCAAGTTTGAACAGGATTGATCGTTACAACAGGTTTGTTATTATCCGAAATCTTTAATACCTGTGTATATTTAAAGTAGCCTAAATTACCATATACAGAAGGATCAATCACTCTTTCCTCACGCACCTCTCCTAAGACATTCTCTGTCCTAGTAATGTCAACGGGTTCTGAACCAGGTTGGTAGGTACACCAGTTGATAATGTAGTAAGTTCTATTTACTTGGAAACAAGCATCACTTACAATATCAAATACTTGATCTTCATATTCCCAAGCTAATACATCACACGCTCCACGAGTAATCGTCATGCCTGCTGCAGGCACATCTTCGCCACACTCCCCTGCCCAATCAACAGGTAAAGTGAAGGACCAATCTGGTCGGTAGTTTACATTAATGATTTGCATTTGCCATGGAGATACTTGACCTTCTTGATTTTCATCAAATGCACGGTAACGTCGTCTAACACTTGCCTCTCCACATTGGCTATAAATTAATTGATACTCTTGTTCGATAGATAAAGTTCTGCATACTGCATTATCAGAACAACTTGGCTGCCCAAATCTGGTTTCATATAAAGCAAGTAAATCGCCAGTCAATGGTTGCCATTCTGCATCCTCCAATTGATTATCTCCATCAGCATCGGTCGGTTCGCCCAATTCCTTCGAGAAAAATTCATCACAATAAGCAATTGTATCTGGAAGCGTTTCACATATTGGTCGGACATTATCTAATACATTTACAAATAACCAACATACGTTTTCATTACCAGAAAAATCTGTCACCTGTAGTTCCACTCTTACTGGATCAAAAACATCTTCACAAGAAAAATCTACAAAATCACGCCATACCCCTTCATCTGTTCTTCGTACTTTTCTGTCAGCAATACCGCAGGCATCCCAACTTATTTCGTCAATTTCATCTATCGTTAAAGTATTTTCTCCATCTCCATAGGATATATTTAATTCATCCTTACAGATAGCAGAAGGAGGTGTTAAATCTTCTAATATAAAATAGCGATAACAAATATTCGTTGCTTTATTCCCAGTCTCATCATACGCCTCCCAACCCACTCTGAAAGTATCTGCCATTAGTGTTCCAGCAATAGATAGATTGGGTGCAATACTATCCCAAGTGCCATGTACTAATTGCTCTACTCTATTCATTTTGACCGTTGGATTTGAATCACAAAGATCTGTTGCTGTTGGCGTTTCAATAGAAATACCTAAAGTACATTCAAAAGGATCTAGTGGAAATTTCTCCGCATCTGCTAAAGAACTATGCGGTGGACAAACTAAAGTAGGAAGTAAAGTATCTACAAACTCAATAAGCTGTGTATCTATTCTAATGGGAATAGGTCTTGGCGAACATCGGTCTGCAAATGACCAATATCTAAATAATTTAATACCTCCCGGATGTGGAAAATACTGATCTTCCTTAAACAGAATATAGCTACAAGTATAGTCTTCTGTGTTTAGTGTGACCGTGTCATTAGAAAATACTAATTGTGGAATACCCGTCTTCGCTACATCATTGATAGCTTCCTCTGAGTCTACTCCGCAACTCAAAATAATATCATCTAATTTTATAAAGTCATTAGCAGTTGGTCGTAAGATTCTCAAGGTATCGGACCGAAGCGTTTGATTTCCACAGAAATCTTCTGCTTTCCACTTAGCTAAGTAAGTACTAATAGAATCACATTCAGTACCATCTATTAATTCCACATCAACTAAATCTACTCTTGCAGAATCACAATTATCTATAATAGTTGGTTTTTCTAGAATTTGACTGAGATAGTCCAAACTAACATTACATACTTTTAAAGTATCTGTTTTGATTTCTGTAAAGGCAGGACCAGTCTCATCAATAAATTGCATATATCCCCAGCAAATATCTTCTATCGGCCCTTGGCTACAGCATCCATCTTGATAGTCGTAAATTCGCTTAATCTCTACTTGATATTTAGTATCACCACATACATTAATACTATCTTTATTAATTTCTGGATATCCACTAGCTGTAGAACCTTGCGCTATAATAGCTCCATTTTCTCTTCTTACAATTATTTCATAACTGATACTTGTTCCTATGGTACTTCCACTTCCTGTGAGTAAGCCACTCGCTACCTCACAAGGATTTTCCAATAACATATCTGGTGTAACTTTAGCTCCACAACCAGAACCTAAGGAAACATTAACATCATCATTACAAACCATTACTGGAGGAGAAATAGCTAGGTAAGATTCCGCAGTGACTTCGGGATCTATTTTTAAAGAATATTTTATCGTGTATGTACCTATAGCCAAAGTATCAATCGTAAAATTATCTCCTGCTTTTAGACAGGTGTCTTTACAAATTGTACCAGCTCCATTTAAAATTTGTACTGTTATACTATCATTGGAGATATCACATACCGATTCAATGGTACCAGTTTCTATACCTACCCATCTTTTTAGCTCTTCACAATCGAGACTAACAAACTGATTCTCAGGTGGTATTATTTTGGTAGTTCGATCTTGGCAAGATAGCTTCGCACTCCAACCTATATCCTTTTCTCGATCACCATTAGTAGTGAAATGAAAGGTAACGCAACCAGTAGCATTTTGTGCTCGATCACAATTAGCAGCTGTCCAACCACCATTAAAGCTAGATGCACCGCCAGCGGCTGCATTACTACCAATTAATATAATTTTTGGATCGGGAACAGTGCTACCACTTCCTGTAGAAACAATCGGAATGGTAGAATCATCTAGCATAGCATGTGTTACAAAACCTTCATAGGCATAAAGGTTATCACCTGGTGCTAAACCGAGATTTTCGAATGTGAATATTAAATTGCTATTACCATTAGGTGGGCAAAAAGTGATTAAGCTATTTCTAGGTTTCCCCAAACTGTCACTGTATTGTATGCCTTCCGTCATATCACTTTGGAAATGAATGTCCAGATCACAGTCTGCTACGACAATGGTATCAGGAATGGAATCAACGGATATTTTGACAATGGCATCTGTCCTTAGGGTATCCTGTGCAAGGGCAGTTAAACTATTGGAGCAAAGCGCAACCAATAAGATAAATAGAAAACGGTAGTGTTCTGGTTTGGGAAAGCATAGTTTAGGCCTTCCTCCAAAGGCTGAAAGAGTCGTCATTACTTAAATCGGTTTTAATAGTGAAGTGTAAGACAGGAGATAGTAATAGACATTCTAAAATTGATAGAATATGCTACAGCATTACTATAACTGGATACACTGATACCTACTTTTTGTAAGGAAACGAATGAGTGAACGGCGTTCACCTCATAAGGCAAGACTTATTGTTATTTTCGGAAGGAATAAACTTAGGTTTAGGATATACTTAAAAACTTATATACTTAAATAAAAAACTTAAAAGGTGCAATATAAATAACGTACGGGATAAATGTACTTATTTATAATATGGCAAATGCTGTGCCAAATTAATTATTTTTTATATTTATTAATTATCTCTATAAAGTCTTCTAGGTCGCTGTCGAAGACTATTATTTTAGTTCGTTGATATTGATTAGGTCCTGTTACTTTACTTTCTGTAATTTCTAGTATTTTTTCTTGTTTACTATTTTCAAATAAATTAAAGAAATAGGTTCGTTGCTTTGTGTGTAGCGTTTTGGAGGCTATTAGTTTTTTC
>CAKZUM010000331.1 GCA_937921525.1 uncultured Saprospiraceae bacterium | reverse complement strand
CAAGGATTTTTTAAGAAAAACTGAGAACAAAATCTTCTCGTCCAGACCAGCCCGCTGACGCAGTCGGGCGGGTGACCAACTTATTATTTCGTCGTTACTAAGGAACTACGGAGTAGTTATTCTGGCTCATACGTTTCTATTATCAGGTCATCAATATACAAAGTTTTGGTACTGCCTGCATTCCAAAAAACAATAGATAGGGTATCAAAATTTTTGCTAGGTATTTTCATATCAGTCCAGTTAGGTTGCCAGGTGCGTTCTCCTATTTGACGTTGTACTCGGATCATTCGTTTTTTGAGCACTTGATCTTGGTTTTTAAACTGGACGATTAATTGAGTCATTCGCCAAATATCCCATTCTTTTTGAGGGGTGTAAAATTGAGCCTGTACTCGTAACCATTTATTTTTTTGAGGAGCTAAAGGGATGTTTATGGCAGGGGTAAATTCATTGCTTACATTTATTAATAACGATTGATTTCCAGAGTGCGCTTGTTCTTTTGAGTAAGCAATTGTATCTCTGTATTCCTCAAAATTATTAGTGTAAATAGGCACAATATTACTGCGTTGCCCTTGATAATCTTCTTTGGTATCTAATAGTTTTTTATCTAGATCGGTTGGATTTGCTTTGCCAAAAATACGCCAATAATAAGCTTTGGTCATAGCGTCTACTTCAAACCCATGTCCATGTGCTTGGTAGGTTTGCATACAATTGAGCCATATACAAAAGACGGCAAATAGGGATAGCCCCACTTTCTTCATTGTCGGACTTAAATACACTTTTTCTTTTTGCGTCTTCTTTTCAGAAAAGGTGCTTAGTAAGGCGGCAATAGGAAATAGCAAAACAGGATAGGCTTGTATCAACGCCCGTTGTCCAAAAGACCCACCATACCACCAAATATCCCAAGCTGCCGTTAAATAAAAGTGTAAACCAAAATAGATGGCCACACCCCAAAATAAAAACCGATAGTGCTTGTATAGTGGAACGAATCCAATGAGCGACAAGACCATGATAGGCGTATAAACTAACCAACCCTTTCTATAACTTATCAACACATCCTTTATATGTGGCCACAACCAGCTAAAGCCTTGATCTTGATAACTATAGACCAGCCAATTTCCTGAAGCGTATTTCCAGTATAGCAATTGAATACTTCCAATAGCTGCTACAACAGCCACTATAAACAGTAACTGAATAATATGTTTTTTCCAAAAAAGAAGCCGTTTCTTAAATGCTTCGATAGAGCTAAGACCCCAAAACAAGGGTACTAAACAGATTAGAATATCAGTAGGTCGACTCAATGCAGCTAATCCGATGCAAGCGGCAATGACAGCACTTCTTCCAAAGCTTGGGTGTTGGTAACATTTAATAGTTTGCCAAATTAAACAGGCAAGGAGTGTAAATACCCAATTGTGAGACATACTCCCATCAATAGCTGTGTAATTCAAATAATTGGTGGCAAAGACTACCAGAATTAAGGTGATCCCTACTATCAATTCTGAAAAATACAGTAGCAAAATCTTCCGCATCATCCAAAGCCCCAATGCAGCTATACAGATACTACCCCAGCTTATACCTATCTGATAAGGCAACGAAAAACCATCCACAGGATAGGTACTAGCTATCGCAAATAAGTGAGCTATTAGAAAAAAAGGAAGGTATAAAATGGCTAAACCGATGGGATATTTCATTACATAATTCCCATTCTCTTGTAGATAAGCCTGATAAAATTCGCCACTAGGACGGTACTTTTCAATAATATCGTCTTTAAAGGAAAGCTTTTTTAAGTCTTGGTATATGATTGCCGCTGGTAAGTATAAATAATACCCCATTACATCCCAACTCAAGGTAGCTTCTGTTTGTGGTTGTTCCCATTTGGGATACCACGATGCCGTGCCTATAATCATAGCACAGCATAAGAAAAAAGCAATAATAGAAAAGCGTTGGTGCATGTTGTTTGATCGAAAAGAAAGATTCTTCAATTTCTTAATTCACAATTTTACTCAAAAAAATAGAGCTCTTTATTAAAGTGGCTTGAAAATTTCCCTATATTTCCTATTTTACTTAGAAAAAAGGAGGCATTGAAAGATACGTACCGACATAAAGGATTGAGAAAGAAATTAGTAGAAACACTTTATCAGAAAGGGGTAGAAGACGAAGCTGTATTAAAAGCCATTGCTACCATCCCTAGACACCTATTCCTAGAAAAGGCATTTGAAGAGTGGGCGTATGCGGATAAGGCATTTCCTATTGGTAACAAACAAACTATTTCTCATCCATTTACAGTGGCTTATCAGACGAGTTTATTAGCAATTAAAAAGCGAGAAAGGATTTTAGAGGTCGGAACAGGTTCTGGTTATCAAGCAGCCGTATTGTCATTTTTAGGGGCTAGAGTGTATACGGTGGAACGACAAAAAATGCTATATGATAAAACAAAAGAACTATTAAAAAATCTAGGATTCAAAGGGATTCGGACTTTTTTAAAAGATGGCATGAAGGGGCTGCCCGATCATGCACCATTTGATAAAATATTGGTTACTGCAGCAGCTACAGCTATTCCTAAACCTTTGTTAGAACAGTTAAAAATTGGTGGTATATTGGTCGTGCCTGTTGGAGAAAAAGTGCAGAAAATGTGTAAGATTGTTAGGTTGACAGAGCGAAAGTATAGTCGTGAGTATTTAGATGATTTTAAATTTGTGCCTTTACTGGCTGGATTGAATAAGGAAGACTAGGATGGTAGGATTTGTAAGATGATAAGATTGCTGGACTTACTTTACAAGTTGTTGATTTTTTACCACGGATTCACGGATAATTAAATGTGCTTTAATTATCCGTGAATCCGTGGTAAAAAAATACGGCAAGCATTTATCATAAACCCTTTTTAAAAACACACGAATGAACAAAGAGACAACCGACCTATCTTTTTTCACAAAAGGCTTACTAAAATGGTTTAAAAAAAATGATCGACCATTGCCTTGGAAAGGAGAAAAAAATCCCTATTACATTTGGTTGTCAGAAATTATTTTGCAGCAGACGAGAGTAGAACAAGGTCTACCTTATTTTGAAAAATTCAAACAACATTTTCCTACCATAAAAGATTTAGCGGATGCTTCAGAAGATACGGTAATGAAATTATGGGAGGGACTAGGGTATTATTCTAGAGCTAGAAATCTTCATGCTACAGCCAAATTTATCGCCTATAATTTAGATGGAATTTTTCCTGCTACGCATGAAGAAATATTAAAGTTGAAAGGTGTTGGGCCTTATACAGCAGCAGCTATCGCCTCTTTTGCTTATAAGCTACCTCATGCGGTGTTGGATGGAAATGTTTATCGAGTATTAGCCAGAGTATTCGGTATCGAAACTCCTATAGATTCTACAATAGGAAAAAAGCAATTCGCACAATTAGCCGATCAGTTGCTTGATAAAAAACGACCAGATGTTTACAATCAAGCTATTATGGATTTTGGTGCCACGCAATGCGTTCCTGCTAATCCTAACTGCACGATCTGTCCATTCCAAAAAAAATGTATTGCTTTTGCTAAACAAATAATAACTACTTTACCTGTTAAGATAAAAAAAATTAAAAAACGAGAACGGTATTTTAATTATCTACTAATAAAATGCGAGGATACGATCTTGCTGCATAAGCGAACAGAAAAAGATATTTGGCAAAATTTGTATGATTTTCCCTTAATAGAATCGACTGCTATTTTAACCAAAGAAGAATTAATTGCTACAGATTTTTTTGAAGATTTATTTAAAAATACGCCTTATGAATTCACAAAAAGATCAAAACCCTTTAAGCAATTATTGACCCATCAGAAAATTATCGCTGTTTTCAATGAAATTAGCCTTAAAAAGCTGCCCAAAAGCATTCCTTCTTCATTTATTCCTATCAATCAAAAAAACATTCCTAAATTTGCATTTCCAAAAATTATTGATTGGTATTTAAAGGATAAATCACTATATTTAGAACTGTTTTAACTCTTAATACACGAGTATTTAGCGTTCCAACAAATCTTTCTAAACCGTTTATACTAACGAAATAACTACACTCATGGTAAACAAAGTAACATTAATAGGTCGGGTTGGTAAAGACCCAGAAGTTCGGCGACTAGAAAATGGTATCGCTGTGGCTAAATTTAGCGTGGCTACTAACGAAAACTACAAAGACAAAAGCGGAGAGTGGCAAACGACTACAGAGTGGCACGATATAGTGGTATGGAGATTGCTTGCTGAACGAGCAGAACAGCAACTAAAGAAAGGAAAACTGGTATATGTAGATGGGAAACTAACCCATCGTAAGTGGCAAGCAGAAGATGGAAGTAACCGTTATTCTACAGAGGTGGTGGCTAA
>CAKZUM010000330.1 GCA_937921525.1 uncultured Saprospiraceae bacterium | reverse complement strand
CTTATATGATTAGGGCAAACGAAAAGTCAAAATCGTATTCTCTACCGTACACTTTTAGGTTCTTTGGCAAATACTGTAAAAAACTATAGGATCGTCGAGGTTTGTAACCTCGATGCTATGCGATAATCATACTGCATCGAGGTTACAAACCTCGACGATCTGTTCCAAAACAGTATTTCTTATAAAAATTAAAAAGTGTACGGTAGAGAAAAATCGTAATATGTAATTCATTGGAAAATGTTTGGGTCGATGGTTGAAGTTTGTAACTTCAACCTAATATTTTGAAAGTTTGTAACTTTCTTCCACTAATACATATTATAAAAACGACTTTTCGTTCCCCCTACTTATATGATTTAATTATTTTTAAACAACTTCTTTGTCCAGTTCAATCTTAGTATAACATAATAATGAAAAATAAAAACATCGTATTCATAGCAAAAAGCTTAGACGGCTATATTGCTGGAAAGAATGGAGAATTAGAATGGCTACATGCAATCCCCAACCCAGAAAATAATGATATGGGATATAATCAATTAATGGAAGACATCGATGCCATCGTGATGGGAAGGACTACTTTTGAAACAGTTTGTGGGTTTGGAATAGAATGGCCCTATCAAAAACCTGTCTTTGTATTGAGTCGTTCTATCAAAACTATTCCAGAGAAATTAAAAGAGAAAGTATTCTTATTGGCAGGCAGTCCACAAGAGGTACTTCAGGAAATTCATAACAGAGGCTATTTGAGATTGTATATTGATGGAGGCAGAACGGTTCAGGATTTTTTAAAGGCCGACTTAATTGACGAATTGCGAATTACTACCATCCCTATCTTATTAGGAGGTGGCTTTCCTTTATTTGGGGAATTATCGGAGACTATGGAATTTGAGCATATACAATCGACCGTATTTTTAAATCAACTAGTGCAAGATCATTACAGACGAAAGAGATGATTAATTTTTGTCTTTACTTAATCATCTCGATTAATTAAGGTCATCAACTTATGGATATTTGGCTCCTTATAAATCGCTTCAATCATCTTCGAATAATATTTGATAAACCGTTCATTTTCTGCTAGACTTCCAAAAATGTCTGCGATTTTTAAAAAGCTAAGTTGGTCATGTTCATATTGTTTTGCCCTTTGATGAAGTTCTTCTTTTCTAGCATCAATTATTTCAATTGGACTATTATTTATATCTACACCTTTGTCGCTATAGTAGGCCCAAGCCGCTAAAATAAATGTTCCGTATTTTATACTTCCTCCAGCAACTAAATTTTCTTGTATAGTGGGGATTAAAAATTTGGGTAGCTTCGCTGAACTTTCAGAACAGATTCTACTTACCCCATCTTTTATATTGGGATTCGCAAATCTTTCTTCTAAGCTATTTTTATAAGTGGTCAAATCAATTCCTTCAATTTTACCTAAACGAGGAGTCACTTCTTTATCCATAAATGCTCTCATAAAGGAGGCCAAAATGTTGTCTTCCATGCAGGCATTGATAGTAGTATGTCCATGTATAGCTCCGGGAATTCCCAAAACAGAATGTCCTGCATTTAACAAACGAATTTTCATCTTTTCGTAAGGCGTAACATCTGGGACAAACTGTACGCCCAGCCTTTCGAGTGGGGGTCTACCATTAGAAAAATCATCTTCGATTACCCATTGAAGATAGGGTTCACAAACTATTGGCCAATCGTCTTTTAGTTGATAGTTGTTTTTTAAAAACTCAATAGATGATTTTGTAGTAACGGGTGTTATTCTATCTACCATGGAGTTAGGAAAACGAACTTCCTTTTTTATCCAATTGTAAAGTGATGGGTCTTGTTGCTTTGCGAAAGACAAGAGCATTTTACGAGCTACCTCTCCATTGTGTTGAATATTATCGCAAGACAATATAGTAAATGCAGGTAAGCCTTGGTCTCGCCGTTTTTTTAAGGCTGCCGTCAAAAAACCAAAAACTGTTTTGGGTTCGTTTGGATGTTGAAGTTCCCATTGAATATCAGGATTGTCAAAATTAAAATCTCCTGTAGTAGGATTGAAATTGTAGCCACCTTCCGTAATGGTTAAGGAAACAATTTTGGTGTCGGGATGCGCCATTCTATCAATGGCCAATGCAGGCGTTTCAATAGCAAAAATATAATCAACTATAGACCCAATAATTTCACAAGTATCTTTTCCATCAGGATGTTGGGTGATGAGGGTATACAAACAATCTTGTTTTTTTAAAATAGTAGCCATATTTCGGTCCCCTTCCCTTAAACCAACACCACAAATTCCCCAATCTGAATGTTGAATATCTCGAAGTAATTGATGGATATAATAAGCTTGGTGGGAACGATGAAATCCACCTACTCCTATATGAACGATACCCGATTTGATCGCATTCCTTTCGTAGGTTGGACAATCCAATTGAGCTGCAAGGGACCCTAAGTTTTGCTGATTTAATTGAATTATATTCACTGTAGTTTTTTTGATATTTAGTAATTTCCTTCTATGTATTATATCATTGTTCCTTCCTATTTCTAACTACGGATTCGTCCAATAATCTACCACAAATACTTTTTCTAAGTGAGGCCCTAAACTTGCGACAAATTCTTGGTGTTTTGGATGAGGCGTATAAATAGAATCCCTATCTTCTTCTGACTCAAAAGTCAATAAATAACAATGAGTAAAATCTTGATGAAAATTTTCAGGACTATCATTTAAACCCCATTCAAAATCTTTGACAACAGGAATCGCTTTAGGTAATTCATTAAAGGCTTCATTTAAGCGATTGACATCTGCTTCACTTGCCGAATCTTTGAATTTGAATATAACTACATGTCGAAGTAGCTTCTCTTTTTTTGTTGGCTTTTCCATTTTCATTTCTTTTTTTGCTGCTACCTTTGGTATCTGTGTTTTTGTTTCTTCACAAGAGAATAACATAAGGCTCACTAGAGATAGAATAAATAGAACTTGTTTTGTTTGACTCATTATTTTTTGATTAGAATAGAGAGCAGAGAAGAGAGAGTAGAGACAAGGTTTCGTTTAAAAAATATGAAATTCCGTCATTTTTTAGACTAAATACATCTCTGTTCTCGGTTCTCTGCTCTCTGCTCTTTAAAATGTCCAGTAGTATAAGTTACAGTAAGATTAATTATACAAAGCTACCAATATTATAGTTTACTAGGGTCAACGTGTACAAATCATACATCATAAATTTTATATCATACATCATAAATCAGTTTATTTTCGCCAAATTAGCAGAGCTTCTCGTTCTAATTAGGTGGATTTATGATGTATGATTTCTGAAATATGATTTCTGATTGGCGGCATCAATTTAAAGAATCCCTCCCATACTACCCCCATCCAATTTAATAGCCGCCCCATTAGTAGCCGCGGCGATAGGGCTGGAGAAATAGACAATCGTATTAGCGATTTCTTCCACACTAGCAAATCGCTGTAGCAAGGAAGAAGTACGAATTTCCTTAAAGAAATCGGCCTCTACTTGTGGAATAGTTTTATTTTCTTTTTTTGCTAAATTCGATAAAAATTCTTCCGCACCTTCTGTCTTAGTAGAACCGGGAATAACGGTATTGACGATTACTCCTGTTCCTTTAGTCAGTTGAGCTAGCCCCCTTGACACCGCTAAGATAGCTGCTTTGGTAGTGCTATAAGCAATCAAGTCCGCTGGTACTAGTGTGGCACATTCGCTAGAGACAAACAAGATACGGCCCCAATTTTTTGCTAACATTTTTGGTAGAAAATGTCTGGATAGTCGGACACCACTCATCACATTGACATCCATGTGATGTGACCAATCTTCATCTGTTGTATCAAAAAAAGATTTAGCAGCATAGATACCAACATTATTGATTAAAATATCAATTGTTGGTAATTGTTGTATTAATCGTTCAATACTTTCTACATCAGAAAAATCAGCAGCTATGCCATTAATATTTCCATTAGGAAAATTGATTTGTAAACGCTCAATGGCTTTAGTAACAGACTGCTCTGTTCTACCATTGATATACACAATCGCTTTTTCTTGTAAAAATATTTTGGCGACACAGAATCCAATACCAGAAGTAGAACCGCTTATAAATACCGTTTTATTGCTCAACTGTAAATCCATGCATTTATCATTTTTGATAACTTAATTTAATTTCAAAACGAGACATACCCATAGATGGTCAACATCATGCTTTGAAGTTGATATTGAAGTTGATATTGAGGTTGAAATTGCAGTTGAAAAATATTACCATTTTTTTAAGCCCAATAATTTTTCTCCCAATGCTGACAACTCAGCTGTATCGTATTTTGTTTGCTCCCAATTTCTAGGATCACCAGGGAAAGCATAGCCTGTAGGAGCGATACGATTTTTCCAAGAATTTACCCGCCATTCTCTTAGGGATTCGTTCTCTTCTTGGGCAGGCATCATAGAAAGGTATTGTGCAATTCTTACTTTACCTGCTGAACGATTGGCACGAATACCATGTGGCTCTAAACTATTAAATACCAAAAGGTCGCCAGCTTCCATTCCTACTTTGACAATTTTATCTTCCAAGCCAGTAGTATCTGGTTTAAAATGATTTCTATCTTCTGGTTGGGTTAATTTCCAAGTATCATAATTTCTAAACAACCATGGAATACATTGAAAGCCCCCCATGTTTTCATCCATCTGATCGGATAATGCCAATACGCCTTGTACATTTTGTGGCTTAGTATCAGGGTCGTAATCCCAATGGATAAAACCTTTATATTCATGCCCCGGGCGCATTGGAAAATTTAGATTAGCTCGGTCAATGGTTACCCATAATTTTTCCGTTCCCCAAATATCTACAAAAGTATCATAGACTTTTTGCATTTGTCTATTATTCCATAAATGTTGATGATTGTACACTTCTACCATGCCCGTACCTGCCAACTCCTTCATTTGCATTTCTGCTCTAGGAGCCGTGTACCAAGTTTCAGGATCGTTACTTTCTTTTTCCTCAAACTCCCAAAGGAAGTTGGCGGTTTGCAGTGCTTGTTCTCTCGGCACTGCATTTTTGATAACTACGTAGCCATTCTCTTTCCAAAAATTCCATTGGTCTACCGTCATCACTCTGAGCGAATCAGCAGTCGCCTCTTTTCTTAATTGCACTTTACTACTTTTTGCAGTTGATGGATTTCCCGGTATATCTTTATGCTGATTATCAGGAACCATACTTTGTTGTTTGGTAGGATTGGTATTTTTCATTTTGATCAGTTTTTTGTTACAAAATAAATTTTTCAACATTATTTATAAAAGAACAGAGAGCAGAGAAGCGAGAACAGAGATCTATTTCGTTAGTAATTGAAAAATCGGTCATTTTTTAACGAAATTAGTTTCTATTCTTTGCGTTCACTTCTCTATTCTAAACCTAGTAAAGGATTAAGATAATAGAACAAAATTGAGGAATTTATTACTTGAGTATTTTACGATACTTAGCAAAAAGTTGTACAATATTGATTAAAATAGTATTTTATGCTTGAAAATATGAAAATATTGTTAAGAAAATGAAAATTCAACTTGAAACGATTAGTAGTCAAAATAAGTCCTTTAGTATGATGTTTAATCCTCGACTGAGTGATTTATTCTATTGGCACTTCCATCCAGAATATGAATTGGTTTACATTGAAGGGACAACAGGGACACGACATATTGGAGAACATATATCCACTTATGAAGCGTGTGATTTAGTCTTAATAGGTGCTAATATTCCTCATTTGAATTTTGATTACGGCCTTAAAACAGCCTATCAAAAAGTTGTCGTTCATTTTAAAAAAGAGTTTGTTGAATCTCATTTACAAAGTATTCCAGAATTATCTCCGATTGCTCAACTGTTTGAACAATCCAAATTCGGGATAGCTTTTAATAGTGAACTAAGAAAGGAAGTAGGAAGAAAATTATTTCAATTAGAAAATTTAAAACCCATCCAACAGTACTTTCAGTTGCTAGAGATTTTACAACTGATGTCCACTATTTCAGATGTTGAATTATTGCATGAGCAACCAGTTATCAATAAAGTTAGTGAAAGGGAACAAGGTCGCTTGAGAAGTATCTATATCTTTGTGGATGAGCATTATCATCG
>CAKZUM010000329.1 GCA_937921525.1 uncultured Saprospiraceae bacterium | reverse complement strand
GGAGATATTACCCCAGAAAAAGTAGCTTTATTACAAGAAGCAGATGCTATTTTTATTAATAATCTAAAAAAATTCAAGCTTTATAATAAGGTTTGGCAGGCTGGTACAATATTACTCCCCGTCCAATCCGTTGGTGTTATGGGAGATGAACGCACCTATGAGCAGGCAGTTGCATTGAGAGCTGTTAATTCTGTCGATGGTATGACTGCAGAATGGAGTAAATTGCCTTATGAGTTTTTGGCTACTGTATCCAGCGAAATCATTAATAATGTAAAAGGTATCAATCGAGTGGTTTATGATATTAGTACTAAGCCACCAGCTACTATAGAGTGGGAATAAGATCAGAATATTCGGAATTTTAGGATTATCAGGATTTTTTATAATTATCTAAACCACTAGAGTAGCTGATAATCTTATTACTTTGAATCAAAGAAACTATGTTATGTTAGTTTGAGTTTGAACAACTTTAATTTTGATAAAATTCAAGTTGTTCAAATTCAGATCTAACAAAATGAGTCAATTAAACATACTCATAAAGACCTACTCCAAAATCCGTTAAAACGCTCCTCTAATAAGCCCCATAATATAACCTTTCATACACAAGGACAACCTACTGTTCTAGTTACTTACGAGCGTTTGTTATAATTTTTTTAATTTTGACCAATCAAGAATCAATCAGAATCAACGCTAATGAAATTTTCTTTTTATAAAAATGGTATTTTTCTACTTATCCTTTTTATTTGTACAACCGCTTGTGATCCCCTAAAAAAGGTGCAACCAAGTACGGGTAGTACTCAACAACAAGGGGAAGAACTTGATGAGATCGAAGGAAAGCGAGTGTACAATCAAGAGACTGGTAAATATGAGGTAGTAACAGATGTTACGGGGGAAATGGAAACGATCAATTGGGAAGAGGAATCTAACGCTACGCCACCTATTTCTTCGGAAGCTACGGATAGCGGTATTGTTGTAAACAACCCTAATGATGCTACTAATAATACCGATAACACAGACTCTGTCTTAGATGAGAATACGGATTTTTTACCCTCCTATAATATGGTATTGGCACTACCATTTATGACCCATCAAAATTACACCAATGATGATGCTGTAAATCCTAAGTCCATTCCTGCGCTAAACTTCTATGAGGGTGCTAAAATGGCTTTTGATGTATTGTCCAATGAAGGGGTTAATTTAGAGGTAAATGTGTTAGATACGAAAGCAGGAGAAGATGATACCAGAAATTTAACGAGCTTAAGTACGCTACAAGAAGCTCATTTGATTATTGGGACATTTAGAAATAGTACTGCCAAAATAATGGCAGAATATGCACAGGCTAGACAAATCCCTTTTGTATCTCCCTATTATCCGCACAATGCACTGGTAGAGAATAATCCTTATTTCATACAATTAAATCCAAGTGTTTTTGCACATACGGATGCCGCTATACAGTTCCTAAAATCAAAGTACCAAGATGACCAAATCGTATTAGTAGGTAGAAAAACTAGACGAGACCAAGGGATGTTAAATTTGTACCAGAAAGCACATTATAAATATTCTGGAACTACGGATGTTTCCCCTTTAAAGCAGATCATTATTGAGGATAATACCTCTTCTTTGGAGGATACTTCATTGAAAGAGCATTTTGTAAAGGATAGACCAACTATTTTTTTAATTGCTTCTTCTCAGGAAAGTTTTGCCTATGCCATCTTGCGAAAGATAGATATAGAAAAGAAGAATTTTGACGAAGAAAATGAAGATATAGCATTAGAGGATGATCCTGTAATTGTATTCGGTCAACCTAAATGGAAAGATTTTACTAAGATTAGTTATGATTCTTATGAGAAACTTAATTTGCACATTACCTCTGAGTCTTTTGTTAATCCTAACAATCCGAGTATAAAAGCGTTTCGGCAAAACTTCTATAATAGGTACGGCACACTCCCTACTGAGGAAGCGATTAAAGGCTATGATACAGTTTTGTTTTTCGGTAGGCAATTAAAAAATAAAGGTACTGGCTTTTTAAATACACTAGATCAAGAAAGAGACAATGGCTTGCTTACACAGTTTACTATAGACCGAATCGTTACGCAACAAAGAGAAGTTAGTGATGATAATTTAAGTATCTTTGATCAGCATGAGAATAGTAATATTCATGTTCTTGAGTTTCGGGGATTCCAGTTTTTGGAGGTGCAGAGATAATTTTTAAAACTCGGAAACGCTGAGTTTTTATTCTTTTTATGAAATGGCTGTCGCCATGTTTGTTAGATTAAACGCAGAGGTGCAGAGTGCGCAGAGTTATAAACTTAACTTTGCGCACTCTGCGTCTCTGCGTTCAACATTATATCTAGTTCGCACTCCTACTATAAACCTCTCTTACTTTCTAATTCAGATCTACTTCCTTCTTCTTTAAAATTATCGCATCAATTGATCTTTCTTTTACCTCTTGATTAAACTTCGGTAAATCAGTAGCTATGATTTGCTGGAAGGTCGCCAATTCAGAATCTATTTGCTTGGTGATTTCATCTCTCACTTCTTTCATCTGCTCTGTCGGTGGAAAATCACTACCTTGAATGAGCGAGTTTAAATGCGCTAATTTGTTATTTAAACGAACTGGAAAATTTAGTGGATCTTGACGGCTACGATTTTTGGTTTGATAGAGTGCCTCCTCTACTTTTGTCATTTTGTCATTAATTTCCTCCGCCAATTTTAAGACGTCTTCCATTCCTTCCTGATCGCCAACTAGTTTTTTATAATTATCTAGTTGATCTCGTACTTGTCGAATATCTTTGATTGTTTGATGTGTCTCGTTGAGTTTATCACTTAGACTTTTTACAAAAGTAAACTGCTGCTGCATCGCTGCTAAAGACACATCTGATCGAGGGTCTTGTAATATTTTAAAATCCTGAGACTGCGCCACTCCATCAACAGTCAATGTTACTTTATAGTCACCAGGAATTGCCTTTGGTCCTGTCAAAGAAGCCCACCACATAATCATTCCATCAAACTTATCTGTATCTGGATAGTTCATATTCCAAACGAATTGGTTACTTCCTTCCTTTACCTTCAACTTGTTCTTTTTCTCCTCTGCTTTTGTAGAATAAGTGGTGATCAAATCTCCATCAGCTTCGTAAAAAGATAAGGCAACATCTTTAAGTAAAGAAGTATCTCTTAGGTTAAAATTAACCATCACTCCGCTTGGGTGATTCATACCTGCATTCTTCACTTTCTTGTTCTGAGAGCCTCCCATTCTATAACTATCCATAGGTTTAAAGAGGTGGGTCTTAGCTCTTGCAACATCGTTGTTCATTTGATGGAGTACCGTCAAATCATCGACCATCCAAATACTTCTTCCTTGTGTCGCTGCAATCAGGTTATTATCTTTTACCGTTAAATCTGTAATAGGTACAATTGGTAAATTCATTTGATAAGACTGCCAGTTAGCACCGTCATCAAACGATACATACATGCCTGTCTCTGTGCCTGCATACAAGATACCCTTCTTAACTGGGTCCACTCTTACCACTCTTGTAAAATGGTCATTCGCAATACCGTTGACGATCTTTGTCCAAGTTTGTCCGTAATTAGAAGTTTTGTATAGGTAAGGCTTAAAGTCTCCTGCCTTGTATAGAGTGGCCGCTAAGTAACAACCCCCATCATTATGTGGGTCTGGTTCGATACTATTAATCATCGCCCATTTTGGTAATCCTTGTGGTGTTACATTCGTCCAGTTTTTTCCACCATCTTTGGACATATTGACCAAACCGTCATCTGACCCTACCCATAATAAATCTTTGACCCGTGGAGATTCTGCTGCTGCGAAAATCGTACAGTAGTACTCCACAGAAGTATTATCTTGCGTAATCGGCCCACCAGAAGATTTCTGCTTTTCTGGATCATTCCTTGTTAAATCTGGACTGATAATTTCCCAGCTTTGCCCTTCATTATAACTGACATGCAAATGATTAGATGCGGTATATAATTTCTCTGGATCGTGTGGAGAAATAAAGATTGGGAAGTTCCATTGGAAACGGTATTTCATTCCTTCTGCGCCCCACCCCATCGGTAAATCTGGATAAACATTTATTCTTCTTTCAGAGTCTCTATCATGGTCTTTTCGCTCAATATACCCATCGTAACAACCTCCATAAACTATATCGTTATTACGTGGATCAATCGCAATATGACCACACTCACAGCCTGCCGTTACTTCCCAGTCTCGCTCTCCTATGGAGCTACCTTTTGTTCGGTGTGCCACTCGTTGGGTACTATTATCCTGCTGTGCTACATATATTCTATAAGGGAAACTATTGTCCGTAGTTACTCTATAATATTGCGCCGTAGGTTGATTGAAGTAAGTACTCCAATTCGTACCCCCATCAAAACTAACCTGCGCACCTCCATCATCTCCGATGACCATACGATCAGGTGCTTCTGGCGCAATCCATAAATCATGATGATCGCCGTGCGGTGTACTAATCGCATTGAAAGATTTTCCACCATCTTTTGATTTATGAAAACGTACATTCAATACGTAGACTACATCTTCATTTTGTGGATCAGCATATAATCTTGTATAGTACCATGCTCTTTGTCTTAGCTTTCTTTCTTCATTGATCTTAGTCCATGTTTCTCCCGCATCATCTGAACGAAATAAGCCTCCTTCTTTCGCTTCAATCAATGCCCATACTCTATCCGAATTCACAGGCGATACAGCAATGCCACTAATACCTAAAACACCTTTAGGCATTCCTTTCTTTGTCGAAATATCTGACCAATTATCTCCGCCATCTGTACTCTTCCAAATCGCAGAACCTTCCCCGCCACTTTCTAAACTATAAGGCGTTCGCTTGATTTTCCAAGTGGTTGCATAGATATGTCTTGGATTATTTGGATCAATCAATAGATCGCAAGCCCCAGCTTCATCGCTGATGTATAGGACTTTTTTCCAGTTTGCTCCACCATCCACTGATTTATAAACGCCTCTTTCCTTATTTGGTGCAAAGACATTCCCTAATACAGCTGCATAAACTACATCAGGATTTTTAGGGTCTATCCGTATTCTTGGTATATGGCGAGATTTTCCTAAACCTAAGGATGTCCAAGTTTTTCCAGCATCTACTGATTTCCACATCCCATATCCATAGGACATATTTCCTCTAACTGTTACTTCTCCCCCTCCCACATAAATTACATTGGGATCATACTCACTTACTGCAATAGCCCCTATAGAACCTCCAAAATAGCCATCAGAAATGTTATTCCAATGTTGACCGCCATCGGTTGTTTTCCAAACGCCGCCCCCTGCTGCACCCATATAATACAGGTTAGGCTTGTTAGCTACTCCAGCGACTGCTGCGGAACGTCCTCCTCTAAATGGGCCTATACTTCTCCATTGAGCAGCATCATATAAGGATTCATCGTATTTGGAAGTCGACGTAGAGGTCGAAGTGTTTTTAGTTAATTTTTGTGCATTGATAGGCGCACAACAAAAGAATAAGCAACTGATGCCTATAAATAATAATGTGTGTAATGGTTTCATCATATATTAGTTTTGAATTCAACTTGTTCTCCCAAATATAGAGAATATTCGCAAAAAAACGGACTCAAATTTAATTGGTAGTTAATTAGGCTTGATTTTTACCCTTTAGAGTTATTCAACTTTCTTGAAGAAACTGTATTTTTCCTTTTTTTAAACTATACTGGTTTAGAATAGAGAAGCGAGAACAGAGATAACTGGACAAAAAGGAGCGTAGCTTTGTCCTTGTCTGTAGAAAACATAGTTGACAAAGAACTAAAGGAGCGTAGCTTCGATCCTGTAAAATTTCACAGGGTCGAAGCTACGCTCCTTATGGACTTCTAACAACCTTAATTTCTACAGACAGGGCCGAGGCTAAAGCCCCTAATTTATAGCTAAAAAAGATGTGGGGTATCAATAGATTTAAACCTGCTTGCTAAGGCAAGTCAGGAAATAATGAAATCTCATGTATGGAACCAAACAAGTCTCTACTCTCGCTTCTCTACTCTCTGTTCTTTTTTAATAATACATATATGAAACAACCGAAAGCGAAGAAAATCCCAAAAGAATTAAAGATTCACGGAGATACCCGTATTGATAATTACTATTGGCTCAACGACCGAGAAGACAAAGAGGTCATCAAGTACTTAAAAGCAGAAAATGCTTATAAGAAAAAGGTCTTAAAGCCTACCGAGAAATTTCAAAAGAAACTCTTTAAAGAGATCGTTGGACGGATCAAGCAAACCGACATGTCCGTGCCTTATAAGAAGGATGGCTATTACTATTATACTCGGTATGAAGAGGGGAAGGAATACCCGATCCATGCTAGAAAAAAGAAGAATCTAGAAGCCAAAGAGCAGATCATGCTGAATGTCAATGACATGGCGAAGGATCATAAATATTATGCCGTTGGTGGTTTAAGTATCAGTACCAATAATAATATATTAGCCTTTGGAGAAGATACTGTCAGCCGAAGGATTTATACGATTCGTTTCAAAAATTTAAAAACAGGTAAGTATTTAAAAGATAAAATTACGAATACTACTGGATCGACTGTATGGGCTAATGATAATAAGACGGTATTCTATACCAGAAAAGATGAGTCTTTGCGTCCGTATAAAATTTTTAAACATAAGATAGGTACACCTGAATCGGAAGATGTTGAAATCTACCACGAAAAGGATGAGACTTTCAGAACAGGTATTGGAAAATCTAAGTCTAAAAAATTCTTAATTATCGTAGCGGCTATGACGGTTTCTACGGAATACCGCATTCTAGAAGCAGATAATCCTGACGGTAAATTTCGTTTATTTCAAAAGCGAGAAAGAGATTTAGAATATAGTATTGCCCATTATGACAAGCATTTTTATGTGCATACCAATCTGGATGCTAAGAATTTCCGTTTGATGAAAACTTCTGAAAAACGGACGGGTAAGAAGAATTGGAAAGAGGTCATTCCGCATCGAAAGGATGTGTTGCTTGAAGGGATGTCTATCTTTAAGGACTATCTAGTACTAGATGAGCGAATTAGAGGTATCTCCCAACTACGTATCAAACCATGGAAGGGTAAAGGGGAACATTATATAGATTTTGGACAGGAAGCTTTTATGGCTTATACCTCTACTAATCTAGATTTCGATACCGATATACTACGAATCGGTTTTACTTCTATGACCACTCCTAACTCGGTATTTGATTACGATATGAAGACTAAGGAAATGAAGTTACTCAAACAGTCAGAGATTGTGGGGGGCTATG
>CAKZUM010000328.1 GCA_937921525.1 uncultured Saprospiraceae bacterium | reverse complement strand
TGAATAGTTACAAAGCACTGAAATAAAATACCTTTTTTATGAGCATTTTATTATTCAATGCCTTTATTTCAACTAACACAAAAACTATTTGGAAGCTGAGCTAGCCTTTATCGATTTTGGATTAATGCTTTTCTCCTTTCTTTTTTTAACTGTTTCAAATTTAAGCATTGCAATTGCAGGTGGTCTAGTACTATTCCTGTTGCTTTGTTCTGCCTTCATATCTAGCTCTGAGGTCGCTTATTTTTCCTTGTCTCCTAATGACCTAGACACCCTTAAAAGCGAACAATCTGAAAATTCTAAAAAAATAACTAACCTTTTAGAAACACCTCGTACTTTACTAGCAACCATATTAATCAGTAATAATTTTATCAATATTGCGATTGTTATTATTTCTGATTTTGCTTTGCGAAATATCTTCACTTCGGAAATTTGTGAAGGATGGGCCGCGCAGATTTTGAGTTCTTTTTCTTTCCTACCTACTACCATTTACTCTCTTGGGCAGTTAATTAATTTGTTGATAACAGTGGTCGCTGTCACCTTCTGTTTGGTTTTATTTGGAGAGGTAGCCCCTAAGGTGTACGCCAAATTGAATAATGTTTGGTTAGCTCGGTTAATGGCTACTCCTCTGGGGATATTGAGAAAAGTATTTTTTCCGATCAGTAAGATTTTGGTCAATTGGAGTGATGGCTTGGAAAAGCGACTGGAACGCAGATATGTTACGAATGTAGCTAGTAAAACAGATATAGACGAAGCTATCAATTTGACAGTAACAGATGGACTTCATGCTGAGGGAGAAATGGATATTCTGAAAAGTATCATTCACTTTGGAGATGTATCTGTAAAGCAAATTATGAAGGCAAGAGTGGATGTATTAGCCTTAGATTTTAATACAAATTATAAAAAGACGCTTAAAGTTGTTGTTAATTCTAACTATTCTAGAATACCTGTTTATACCGAAGACTTGGACCATATTACAGGTATTTTATATGCTAAAGATTTGTTAGGTCATTTACAAGAAAAAGATAATTTTGAATGGCAGCAATTATTGAGAACAGAAATGCTGTATGTACCTGAAGCCAAAAAAATTGATGACTTATTAAAAGAATTTCAAGCACGCCGTATGCACATGGCAATCGTGGTGGACGAATATGGTGGTACGGCGGGTATCGTTACCCTAGAAGATGTAATGGAAGAAATAATTGGAGAAATACGAGATGAATTTGACGACCAACAAATCGAGTATGAAAAAATTGATGATTACAATTATGTTTTCGATGGTAAGACTTTATTGAATGACGCCTGTAGAGTAGTGGGTTTAGATACGAATGTATTTGACGAATATCGAGGAGATGCCGATTCTTTGGCTGGGCTTATTTTAGAAATAAGAGGTCGTTTCCCTAAAAAAGGAATGGAAATACTGACCGATAGCTGTACATTTAAAGTCAAGGCGGTCAATAAGAAACGAATAGAGCAAGTACAATTAACCCTACCTAAATTTTGATGTGATTGCACCCCACTGGACGTTTTAAAGAACAGAGAAGCGAGATGAATTTCGTATAAAATTGACGAAATTTCATTGCTTCTTTAGACGAAACACGTCTCTACTCTCTCATCTCTGCTCTCTGTTCTCTGTTCTCTGTTCTCTGTTCTAAACAATGTCTAGTAGTGTAATGCGATTGGAAACTTGAATTCCATAGCTGCTTTCCCTATCTTTGAAAGAATACATTTTGAAACAACTTCTTAGACAAGTCTAATATCCTATCTATGTTACGAATAATTATTATCAGTTGTATTGCCTTGTTTTTTGCTGCTTGTAATACTGCTCCAAAAGGAGAAATTGTAGAAGCAGAAGACGGTGTAGCTAAAGTGGTTTCTTTTGGTGAAAAAATTGATCAAAAAAATGTCATCGCTTATGATGATCTATTGACCAAAATAGCGAGTACAGATTCTTTAAGAACAAAAGTGGTGGGTACGGTAGAAGGTGTCTGTCAAGCAAAAGGATGTTGGATGAATATTGTTTCTGAAAAACCCGACCAGCCAGCAATGTTTGTTAAGTTTAAAGACTATGGATTTTTCATGCCTAAAGATATTTCTGGAAAAAAGGTAATTATGGATGGCTATGCTTTTAAGGAGGTTACGCCCGTAGATGAACTGCGACATTATGCAGAAGATGAGGGGAAATCTGCCGAAGAAATAGCATTGATTACAGAGCCGAAAGAAGAGCTGAAATTTATGGCTTCTGGGGTGTTGCTTTTAAATTAGAATCGAGAGTAGAGAGCAGAGAATAGAGACTGAATTCGTTTGCAAACGACTCAATTTATTTTTTTGGAATAGATTGTCTAGGTCACTGACGACGAATTGTTGGTGGCAGACATTTTAAAAATGGCTGACACCTTTTTGTAGACCCCAAGTATCAGCCACTTTCTAAGTGTCTGCTACTAAGAGTTCGTCTCTTAACCTGACGAATATGTTTACAAACCTCGACGATCCCAGATCGAACTCAGTCGTAAGTAACGAAATTTCCTTCTTTGCAAACGAACCTAATCTCTATTCTCTACTCTCGCTTCTCTACTCTAAATAAATGGTACACGTATTCGGCATTAGACATCATGGCCCAGGCTCTACCAAGAGTTTGATGACCGCCTTATCAGATCTGCAACCAGATTGCCTATTAATAGAAGGGCCACCTGATGCAAATGATGCGATAGAATATATTGCCAATCCAGATTTAGTCCCACCAGTAGCTTTATTGGTCTATAATCCTTCCAATTTAAAACAAGCAGCTTACTTTCCTTTTGCCCACTTCTCTCCAGAATGGCAAGCTCTAAAATATGGTTTAGCGCAAGATATTCCTGTCGAATTTATGGACTTGCCACGCACCTATGCCTTTACTCTAGATACAACTGCTCAACAAGAACAGCAGCAAGCGATAGATTTTCAATTAGCAGGCACACCAGACTTAGATACGACTATCTACAAAGACCCATTTGGGGAAATTGCGAAACTGGCAGGCTACGAAGATAGCGAACGCTGGTGGGAGGTGATGTTTGAAAATCCTGAAAATCCAATTGCTATTTTTGAAACGATCTTGCAGTTGATGACAGAACTACGTGCGGCTGCCAAACAACCATCTTATAGGGAATTACAGCGTGAAGCCTATATGCGGAAGGTGATTAGGGTAGCTGTGAAGAAAGGCTTTACTAAAATTGCAGTAGTCTGTGGCGCATGGCACGCCCCTGTGTTGAATAACTGGCAAAGCTATAAATCAACACATGATAATCAATTTTTAAAAGGTGTTAAAAAGTCAAAAGCGAAAGCTACTTGGGTACCATGGTCTTACAAACGCTTATCCAAAATGAGTGGCTATGGAGCAGGTGTGGTCTCCCCTGCTTGGTATCAATTATTATATGACCACCCAAAGGACGTGGTAATTCATTGGATGACCAGAGTAGCAAAATTATTTAGAAAAGAAGATTTAGAAGCCTCCTCTGCTCATGTTATTGAAGCTGTTCGATTAGCTAATTCTTTGGCAATGATTCGATCTCTTGCTGTCCCTGGTATTCAAGAATTATCGGAAGCAGCTGTATCTGTTTTTTGTGGTGGATATACCGCACCTTTAGATTTGATCGAGCAGCAATTGATTATTGGTAATCGGATGGGAGAAGTGCCTGATACGATTCCAGTTGTTCCATTGCAACAAGATTTAATAAAGAATATAAAATCTGCTCGCTTGACAAAAGCCTATGAAGCGGTAGATAAAATTGAGAAAGCGTTAGATCTTAGAACACCAACTAATTTACTAGCCAGCCATTTATTACATCGTTTAAACATATTGGATATTCCTTGGGGGACGGTAGTGGAAGGCTCTAAATATAGCAAAGGAAGTTTCAAAGAACATTGGCATTTGGAGTGGGAACCAGATTTTGCGATTCGCGTTATAGAGGCAGGTATGTGGGGGAGTACGGTATATGAGGCGGCTACGAACTATATCCTTTCCTCAAAAGAAAAGCAAGAAAATTTAGCTCAGTTAACGGGCTTAATAGAGCAGGCATTACACGCAGATTTAAAAGAAGTTATCATTGCTTTAACCCAACAACTCAGTGACCTGTCAGCGATTACTAGGGATGTATTTAATCTAATGGATGCGCTGCCCTCTTTGGTGAATATTATTCGATATGGGAGTTCTAGGAACTTTAATACAGTAGCGGTCCAATCTGTTATTGACCAAATTATTCCACGGATATGTATTGGGTTGTCTAATAGCTGTAAGTCCTTAGATGGGGACGCTACCAATGAAGTTTTTAAAAGATTGATTGCTGTCAATCGCTCCATACATACCCTAAATATTCCAAACTATATTAGACAATGGTATCTAGCAATTGGACAAATAGCGAAAGGGGTTAATGGAATGCTTTCGGGTCTGTGTACCAGAATATTATTTGATAAAGAAATACTTCCTGTAGAGGATACTACCACGAATATGATGTTGGCATTATCTAAAGGCCACCCACCAATATATAGCGCTCAATGGATTGAAGGCTTCTTACATGGAAGCGGTCTTCTATTGATTTACAATGAAATACTATGGTCCATTTTAGATCAATGGGTAGCTGATTTGAATGAGGAACGCCTAATGGAAATACTCCCAATCCTACGAAGGACCTTCTCTAATTTTTCTGGTCCAGAACGGGAAAAGATGTTACAATTAGCTAAACAAGGCAAGCGAACAATAAAAGAAACTAAGAAGAGAGAAACGGAGCTTAATGAAGAGAGAGTAGAAAAATTGATACCGACTTTAGAGACAATACTAGGCATAAAAAATGAACACAAAGTCACGGAGCACACGGAGTAAATTTTCATCTAACTCAGTATGCTCTGTGCCTCTGTGTTCATTACCGTCAACAGCTAAAAGCTTAGTGTTTCCGATTCTTACTTACGGCCAAATAATTTTCCAATTACCATACCCGCTACATCATCCACAATACTACCATCACCGTTTCTATCTAACAAGCTTTTTAATAAGCCACCGCTTGCACCACCTTGAGTTTGACGAGTTTGATTTAAGGTGCCTGCTAAAATATTAGCCAAGCCACCTGTATCTAAATTTTGTTGACGCTTTTGCTTGCCCAACATTTGTAAAACGATAGGCGCCAACATAGTCATTAAGTTTCCTGTCTTTCCAGCACCTAAGCCACTTAAACCACTTATAACATCAACCATATTTGATTGGTTGCCACCCAAAATGTGCTTCAATATACCCGCACCGTTCGCTGCTCTAGGATTTGTTTGCTGTGCTCTTCCATCAATTAAATCATGTAGATTATCTAAAAGACTACCATCGTGGTCTTTTTCTAGTGCATTGGCTAAACCTGCTGCACTTTTTTCATCCTGTGTGTTTTTAGCTAAACCTTCAATTAGAGTAGCTAAAATATTATCTGTAGCGACATCAGTTTGCTGACGATCAGCTCCTAATTTGCCGCTAATTTGATCCATTACGCTGTCTGTAAGTTGTCCTTTGATTAGGTCCATTAAATTTGCCATAAGTAAAAATTGAAATTGTTAATTCTGTCAGGGCTATAAAAAGTAGGAATTTTACCTTCCTTTAACCTTATTAGAATTAGGTTTTGATCTGCTTGATTTTGAGGCCAAACATTTAAAATAAAGTATTTAGTTAATGTTTTATGTAACAAAAAGCTATCCAGATAATAGAAATAAGGTGTAGCTTTCATTGGAATTTCTTAAATTGCATCGTTACTTAGTAACGACGAAATAATAAGTTGGTCATCTGGACGAGGAGATTTTGTTCTCAGTTTTTCTTAAAAAATCCTTGCATAGCCTAGCTACGGAAGTATTTTTTAAGGAGAAATGAGGA
>CAKZUM010000327.1 GCA_937921525.1 uncultured Saprospiraceae bacterium | reverse complement strand
ATTTGTACGAACTGATTATCAATAGCTTAGGGTTTTGAGGAAGCATTAAAATTGTTGCCTAGCGAGCTAGGTGACTATTTTAATGCAAACTCAAGTTCCTAAGATATTGGTTATCAGGAAGTAGAAATTTAGACAAGCTCTTACCTTTTAACAGTTATGGGGATACAAACTTTTGATTTACACGCTACATTTATCAGGTAATCTTCTACCTCACCTTCATTCAATAACCCGTAAGGCAACATATTATTTTGGTGGCTAATTCTAATTCTTAAACCCAATGGTGTTCCTGTAGTTGCAGTTACGGGGGCAGTTATCTCAATTAGATTATTTATCGTATTTAATGAATCATTTTTGTCACATACAAGTTCTGCTGCCTCATCAAAAGTTCCATCCGCATTCCAGTCTATCCACGCTCTAATGTAAGCGGTACTACCACTCGTATTCACATAGGATAAAGGGAGTCGAAAAGTTCCTCCTGGACTAATACTCAAGCTAGCAAAGACTACTAATCCATCCTCGTCTGCGCCATCCCCTAAAGCATCAATAGAAGGTTGTCCATCGAATTCTCCATCTACTTGACTTCCTAGAAAAATAGTAGGATTAATCTTATGAACAGGTCCCGAATTAGCATTAAGTGTTTGGTAGTCGCTTAAATTAGTCGGAACAGTTAAGTCGGGCAAATCTCCCCAATCACAACTATCTGTATGAATCCGTATCAGACTGGTATCTACACAATTACTCGTTGTATTACTATCTCTCACTAAATAAATAGTACTCGTCAACGGATTTACTAGTGTAGGACTATCATATTGTGTATTTAAACCAAATGCTAAGGAACCTTGAATATTTCCACTTACTAATGAGCTCAAATCAACCAATTGCCCCATACAAATACTAGTATCTCGTCCTTGTATATTCGGTCGTGTTATTCCTGTAAAACATGCGCCAATTCCATCATTGCTATTAAGATCAGTATAATTACTGCCGGTCGCCATTTGGGTCATGTTTACTCCTACCCACTCTGATACTTCTACAAAAGAAGTCGCATAATCCTCCGTGGAATCTGCCCTTGCCCAAACGAATTCTAGACAACTCGCATCATTGTCTAGAACATCGCCTTCTAATTGAAAGCATAATTGAGAAGTTGTTTTCCAAGTACCATTACCCAATAAACTATCGCCTATCATCGCAGGATTTAATAAGTCAATCGAATAATTTAAGAACCCCAGACTACTTTCAAATGTTAAATTACCTGTTCCAGTTGCATTATTATCTTGAATGTCTTGGATTAAAGTAAAATTTTGATAGTCGCTACCTAATTGAGCTGTACCCGAAGTAAAGGCTGCCAAAGAAGCATCATAGTATAAACGATAATTTTGCCCAGCCAAATTCCAGTTATTCCCAGAGGTACTACTTAATTGAACATCGTAGCAAGCGGTATTAGTACTACAATCTAAGCCTACATAATTTAACCGAATATCATATTGTCCAGCCGAGGAACAAGCAGTTGCTAAACAAGCTGCTTCACCATCTGCACTTGATAAGTCATCGTACCCAGTACCAGTTGCCATTTGTGTGTTATTAGAACTGACCCATTCGGAGACTTCCACAAAAGAAGTCGCATACTCTTCGGTCTGTCCGTTTCTAGCCCAGACGGCCTCAAAGCAGGTAGTCGGTTCATTGAGTAAACTAGCTTGAACATCAAAACAGACTTGGGAGGTAGTTAACCAAGAACCATCTGAAGGAAGGCTTGTTCCACCACCAGCGGTATTAGCTAGGTCTATGGTATAATTTAAAAAGTTAAGATTATCTTCAAAGGAGAGCGTCCCAACACCTGTAGCATTTTGGTTCTGCACATTTTGTACGAGGGCAAAATTACTATAATTGGTCGCATCTAATTGAGAAACACCCGAACGATAAGTGGCTAAAGCGCCATCGTAATAAAGTCGATAATTTTGCCCAGCCAAGTTCCAGTTATTACCATCATTACTTCTCAATTGGACATCATAACAGACGATATTATTGGCACAATCGACCTGTCCTAGATTTAATTGAATATCGTACTCTGCTTGTGCGTATGTATTACAATAAACAAAAACAAAAGAGCTTACAAAAAGTAGTAGTTTTCTAATGCACATCTAAAATTCTTTTTAACAATCTGTTAGTACTATAATACTGTTGAATTGTATTTATATGAGTGTATAACACAGTAGAGGCAGGGAATTTATTCATCTGATCACTTGCAGTGGTCAGATGAAACGTGCAGCTTGATCGGACCACTACAAGTGATCAGATCAATTTTAAGAAAATGCCTCCTGATTTGTTTTACACTCTATTTATTAATGTTCTGTTAAAAATTTAATTACTCTTAGGTATTTGTTCTTGAACAATGAAATTTGAATGGTAGTTAATATTAATTGGATGAAAAAATACATTAAAGAAAATTAAATTATCTATGTCATTATCTCCACCCTGATATTTTATTTGTCCATCCATATTCAAGTCACTATCCTTATATCCTTCTGAAATAAAATTGTATCGATTTTGATGATTTCTACTATCAGAAAAAACATCAAAAAAAACTTTATCATTATCAGGAAGCCCTACTCCCCCTCCTTGAAAAATTAAATAATTATTCCCGTCAGCATCCCCTCCCCAAAGCATTGCAATATTTTCATTTATTTTTCTTGCGAACTCCCCAAAAACGGGCGTTTCAGGATGGGTAAAATCGACTTCAATTAATTGGTCTTTTAAGTCAATAGCAGCATCAGTCATCGCTCCTAAATGATTTCTATGTTTGACAACAATAAAATAAGCATCTTGTGGAACAGAGAAGACTACAGGACTCTTAGCATCATCTATATCAACTATATCTCCGTCTCTCTGTAAAAGTGCGGAACGAGTGGCAACAACTATTTTGGCATTATCCTTTTGCCTTAATTCTAAGAGCACCCAATCAACAATGGCATCTTCTCCACTAGTATTAAAAATTGATTGATTCAGTACTTGTTCTGGTGCATTACTTTTATCTTTTATACCATAAGGATTTATACTAGGAATATATTTAAGCTTTCTTAAATCATCTTTCATCAATTTGTCATTCAAATCGAATGCGCCTTGTAGAAATACTTTAGCTTTCACCTTGATGTGTTCATTTAAATCTTGTTCTGAATCGTTCTCTGATTCAATTTCATTTAGTGGAAAATCATAGTATTCATTTCCGCTCATAGGAAATAATTGATTATTGGTAGTTCGAGCAGAAATTTCTACAAATGAAGTGGCATAGGCATCTGTCATTCCATTTCTAGCCCAAACAATATCAAATTTTTCTAATTTGTTATTTAAATCTATTCCTTCAAAACAAATTTTTGCGGTACTTAGCCACTTTTCTTTTTCAGGTACTATTTCTCCCATTTCTGTAGGATCAATCAAATCAATACCAAAATTTAAAAAGCCAATATTTTTTTCGAAAACCAGATTGCCATTAACTTCAGAGGCATCTATATCTTGAATATCCTGAACTAACTTGAAAGCTTGATATTTTTCCCCTAGAAGAGATTGTCCAGATTTAAAGGTCGCTATAGAAGCATCGTAAAAAAGTCGATAATTTTGACCTGCAAGTTCCCAACTTTCTTCATTAGCACTACTAATTTGTATGTTAAAACAAGCTACAGAAGTATCAGTTGTCTCAGGCTGTTTATGTAATCGAACATCATACGCCCCTTGAGCTTGTACTTTTGCTTGACAGAAAACAAGAAGGATAATCGTAAGTGCTACTAAGAGTAATTGATCTACCCAATTCTGAATAAATTGAAGCCTTTCCATGAAATTTTTGTTTACTAATTGCCTAACGCTTACAAACTATTTATTACTTAAATAGTTATTTTATATGATACATCATAGCCATTTTGTGTCTTATCTTTTCGCAAGAATCAATCAATCTTTTCAATTTTCTTTAATATTTGTTGTTGACCACCATTTAATCTTAACTGATAAACACCTGCTGCTAGATGTTTTACACTAATGGCATGTTGATGCTGATTTGGAGGGTAAGTATCTTCAACAACTAATTGTCCTGTCATCGTGAATAATTGAATAGATAGCTTTTTAGTCGTATTAGAATTAATAAAAATTCTATCCCTAGCTGGACTGGGATAAACTTTTAATGATTGATTTCCAAAATTTTCTTCAATAGAAGTACTTAATTCTTGGTCAATATAGTTAGCAGCTTTCGCTGGTTTTGTAACATCAGGTTCAATCCATTCAGCAACTTGTACGTAAGCCGTAGCATAAGATTCAGTCAATTCAGGCCTAGCCCAATATATACTATAATCCTTTGTAAGCTCAATTGAATTTTCATTTTCAATTTTTGTAAAACATACATTTGCCGTATTCATCCAATCTCCTGATGCGGGTAAAACAATCCCTCCAATACCTTCATCTTTTAAATCATTTCCAATGTTTAAGAAACTCAAATGATTATCAAATGGTAAAGGGCCCGAACCAGTAGCATCTATGTCAATTATATTGTCTTTAACAACCAACTTAGTATACAACTGGTTGGGTAGTAAGGAGCTACTTTCGTTGATATTATATTGCAATTTGGAGGCATCGTAGTACATTCTGTAATTTTGCCCTGCTAAATTTAAATCCACACCGTCTGCACTTGCTAGTTGTAAATAATAACAAATTTCACCTATTCCAGTAGAAGGATTTTCTATTAATCGAACATTGTAATGATGTTGCGCTGAAGTAGTGGTGGAATTAAAACAAAACAGCACAATAAGTAATAAATAAATATATTTTTCCATATAATTTATTGTTAAGCTAAATAGAATAATGTGCATAGAATGAAGCTATAATAACTTCATCCTATGCAATTGTTAGGCGTTTGTTAAAGAGCTAGGTACTTAATTTTCCCATTTGACATCTGAGAAAACGCCATTATTTTGTAGCCAAATATTCTTGTCCTGTACATTGACATCTCCATTTAAATCAAAGTCATTGATATAATAACTACTATGATTTCCATTTTGATTTAACCAAATATCTTTATCTGAGGTAATGATATTAAGTACTCTATTACCATTATTGCCATTTACTTGATCTCCATTACCCGCATACATGGCATACACTCCAGGTAGTAACTGTTTTTGTCCAAAACCAAATAGTCCTTTGTAGGATTCTTGTGACCGAAAATCATAACTTATCGTTCCTCCCGAAACAGGTACTTTTTCGTGAGACATGACAACTAAGTGACTGCGATGTTCTATTACTACATAGTAACTTTGAGTCGTATCAATTGTACAACAATCATCTCCTGATAAGAATTCAACCTGTCCATCCGAGTGTACTAAAGCTGCTTTTGTACAAACAGTTGTTGTTCTATCTTCAGCTGATCTTAAAGATACAAGTACCCAATCAACGACAGTTGAAGCATAGCCAGCTTTGCTATTGCCAACAGTCGCATAATTCATAGTTGCACCTTCTGTTCCAGAATAATTCCAGGGAGCTGTATTGTATGGCTGACCAGCAGGCGTTTCGTTACCAAAGAAGGTTGTTGGATCTTGACCAGGAAGATAGCCTAAGTCATTTAGCTTGGTCGTCATATTTCCATTATCGTAAGTACCCTGTAACCAAACAAAAGTTGTTAAATTCACACAGGCTGTGTTATCTCCACAAGTAGGCCCAGTTGGATTTGGATCACAATTACTATTTGGATTAGATGTACCACTTGGAACTGCACCCGTTGCTGGATTATCTACCCCTGAGATTTCCTCTCCATCATCCAAACCATCGCTATCCGTATCCGAACTAGTCGGGTTGGTAGTCGTTCCTCCTGGGTTGATACTGGTACTAGGGTCATCCGTACCTGTAACTTCTTCATTATCTGTTAGGCCATCATTATCCGTATCAGCACTATTTGGATCAGTCATATTCGTACCTTCGTCTCCATCATTTAAGCCGTCATCATCTGAATCAGCATCATTTGGATTAGAGGTATTGCCATTTGGATTGCTTGGCGTACTTGGGTCATTGATGCCCGTAGTTTCCTCACAATCGGTTAAACCGTCATTATCTGTATCCGTTGTTACTAGACCGATTGGGTCACAATTGCTAGTTGGATTAGATGTACCACTTGGAACTGCGCCCGTACTAGGGTCATCCGTCCCTGTGACTTCTTCATTATCCGTCAAGCCGTCATTATCCGTATCGGCACTATTTGGGTCGGTCATATTCGTACCTTCGTCTCCATCATTTAAGCCGTCATTATCTGAATCGGCATCATTTGGATTAGAGGTATTGCCATTTGGATTGCTTGGTGTGCTTGGGTCGTCCACACCTGTGGTTTCTTCCCCATTATTTAGCCCATCATTATCCCTCCTGGATTGACACTTGTACTTGGATTATCTACGCCTGAAATTTCCTCTCCATCATCCAAACCATCGCTATCCGTATCCGAACTAGTCGGGTTGGTCGTCGTTCCTCCTGGGTTGATGCTGGTACTTGGGTCATCCGTCCCTGTGACTTCTTCATTATCCGTTAAGCCATCATTATCCGTATCGGCACTATTTGGATCGGTCATATTCGTACCTTCGTCTCCATCATTTAAGCCGTCATCGTCTGAATCAGCATCATTTGGATTAGAGGTATTGCCATTTGGATTGCTTGGTGTGCTTGGGTCATTGATGCCCGTAGTTTCCTCACAATCGGTTAAACCATCATTATCTGTATCCGTTGTTACTAGACCGATTGGGTCACAGTTGCTATTTGGATTAGATGTACCACTTGGAACTGCACCCGTTGCTGGATTATCTACGCCTGAGATTTCCTCCCCATCATCCAAACCATCGCTATCCGTATCCGAACTAGTCGGGTTGGTCGTCGTTCCTCCTGGGTTGATGCTGGTACTTGGGTCATCCGTTCCTGTGACTTCTTCATTATCCGTTAAGCCGTCATTATCCGTATCGGCACTATTTGGGTCGGTCATATTCGTACCTTCGTCTCCATCATTTAAGCCGTCATTATCTGAATCGGCATCATTTGGATTAGAGGTATTGCCATTTGGATTGCTTGGTGT
>CAKZUM010000326.1 GCA_937921525.1 uncultured Saprospiraceae bacterium | reverse complement strand
ACAATACATCTTCCATTTCTGCAGTTCTTCTTACCTTATATGCGCCACCATAGGTTTTCAATAAATCATCTTCAAAGGCGGTGACATCCTCTCCCCTTTCTAACAATATATTGTAGCGATTTAATTTATATAAAGGATTGTATTCTTGTATGCCATCCAATCGAATCCTAAATCCTTCCCCCAAATCATCAATTGTTTGATGAAGGCCTGTAATAATAAAATTCACTAACTGCCCTTCCATGAAAACGGATAAAGAGTCGCCTATTGTTTTATCTAAATTCTTACTTGATGTAATACCCAATGATACCTCATCTTCAAATACGGGGTGTCGTCCTTCTAGAACCGTCAATCCCAAAATAGCAGGATCATCATCATATACAAAACCTGCAATAAACTTGGGAGCGACATTTTCTGTGCCCGGTAGGTTCGTTACATATACGCCAACTGGTACGATATGATCTACTCGATCATCGTCCTTCATTTTTTCTAAGAAAGCGTCCTCCTCTTCAAATGCGTCAAAATTAATTCCTTTCGTTACTCTAAGATCTGCATTACTAATGCCCCACCCAGGACGGTTATCTGCCAGATTAAAAGCAGACCCAGAGGCATTGAGATAAAAATTCTGAACAATAATAACAAAGAGTAATCCTATGAAAAGGGTTAGAGATCGTTTCTTATTGGATAGCAAAAATCGCCAACCTAAAAACATTGGTAAGTAGGAAGAGGGTCGTAAAGAAAAGAATCTAGATTTAGAAGGCTTGAATGACTTTGGCGGTGGGCCGCCATAGCGAATAGCCGTTACAGGACTAATACTACTTGCCTTACGGGCCGTCAAATAAGTGATTAATAAAATCCCTACCAAAAAGGTAAAAAATGTGATAACGGCTGGCCCTAATAAAGACACATCAAAGTTGACTGCCCCTATGGCAGAAATCAAACTTTTAAAAATTAGTTGAACCATAAAATACCCTCCCACTAAACCTAAGGGCACGGCAATCAATGTAATCATGATGAACTGCACTAGGTATACCATATTTACGTTCCAGTTGGTAAAGCCTTGGGACTTTAACATACCGATCATTTTATAATCTGATCGAATGGCACTATTCACTACCGTTATGGTAATGATGATCGTTATTAAAATACCCAATATGGAAAATGCACTTAATAAGCTTCCTATAAATTGATAGAGTACTTGAAAGATTCTTTTAAAAACATCATAGCGCATACAAAACCCATCAAACTGAAAGACTCGACTAAATCTAGCCCATACTGCTTCTGCTTTAGTTGGGTCTTTTAATCGTATTCCCAATTGCACTCCAGATAATTGACTAACTGGGTACATCATAGATAAACCTCCGGGACCAACAAATGCATGCGTCATACCAGATAAGCCATTGGAAAAATGAGGTTCTACTATAAAAGCGGAAATGACTAGTGGAAATAGACCATCATCTGTAGGCGCAAAAATCGTATCGCCAACAGATAGTTCTTCTTTATTTAACCAGTGGTTAGGTGCCCATATTTCGCCAGGTCCAGGAAAATCTTTTTCTGCTCCATTGAAAATAATAACCTGATCCTGTCCTTTGGAATTTCCCGGATGTTCGATTAAGCGTACTCGACTAGCAATTTCTTCTCCATTAAAAATGAAGCGTTTCATTACATTCTTGGCAATCCTTGGCTGGGTTATTTTTTCAAATTCTGGCTGTTCCTCAAACCATTTGGTGTAGGCTACTGGATCATGAATATTTTGATCAAAATTCATAATCAGGTGAGAGGCCTGAAGGTTGTCTTGCAACTTATCAAATGGTTCTTCCATTCCTTGATAGACGCCTATCAAAGTGGCAAATAGCATGGCGGTAAGGGCAATACATATTGTTACTAAGAAGGTTTGTACTTTTCTTCTTTTTATGTTGGCCCAAGTTATTAGGAGTATACTTTTCAAATGAGTGTTATTTTTAGAGCAGAGAATAGAGCGTAGAGAACAGAGATTCATCTCTGATCTGATGATCGTCGAGGTTTGTAACCTCGATGCTATATGATTATCGTACAGCATCGAAGTTATAAACCATACCCGTCAAACTAAGAGACGAACTCTTGATGGCAGAAACTTAGAAAGTGGCTGTCATCTGGGTTCTTGGGAAAGATGACAGCCATTTTGAAAATTTCTGCCATCTGTTCTCTACTCTCGATTCTCTGTTCTTAAAGCTACCAATTCTTCCCAGCCAGCCAAGCTAGTAGTTTTTCTTCTTTAGCTTTAACAGTTGCTGTTTTATCAAATCGTAGTTCATCTTCTACTTGTCCGTCTCGGATATAAACTATTCGATTGCCTCGGCACGCGGATTTAATATCATGCGTGACCATAATGATCGATTGCCCAGCCTCATATAGTTCTGATAGAATATCTAGTACCGCCTTAGAAGAATTGGAATTTAAATTACCAGTAGGTTCATCTGCCATGATGATCTGCGGATCATTGATCACCGCTCTAGCCATAGAGCATCGCTGCTGCTCTCCACCAGAAACTTCTGAGGGGAGTCGATCTGCTAGATTTAAGATGCCCATTTTATCCATCAATCCTTTCGCTTTGCTTTGTAAAGCTTGGCGATCATTTTTGACTAGATAAGCTGGTATTAAGATATTTTCTAAAAAGGTAAGATTGGGAACTAGGTTAAAATCTTGAAAAACAAAACCGATTACTTCTCGCCTTAGTTTGGTCATGAGCTTTTCCGTGATTCCGTGAATGGCTTGCTGTTCCATCCATATTTCTCCGCTTGTTGGTGGCTCTAATCCGCTTAATAAATATAGTAAGGTAGATTTTCCTGATCCTGAACTCCCCATTATAATCGTGAAATCTCCTTTGTATATTTCTAAATCAATTCCATTGATGACGGGGACTTCTCTGTTTCCACTAATGTATTTTTTTTGTAGGTCTTTAGTATGTATAATCTTTTCCAAGGATGCTTGTTAAGTGTTAATTAATAGGTAATAAGTAAAAAGTAATAGGTAATAAGTGTGCTTAGCATACTTATTACCTATTACTTTTTACCTATTACTTATTTCATAGATATTTTCTTACTATCTGGCCGACTAGGTTTTCCATAATGAAAACTCATAAAACCTACTAGCATTTCATCGAAAGAGTAGTCTCCGAAATAGACCGTTTTTTCTGGCGCTGGATTAAAGGTATTTCTTGAGGTATTGTCAAAAACAGCATCTACATAAACTACGGTTCTAGCAGGAAGTACTTTTGGTTCTTTTAGCCAATAAGTCCGTTGCCAATTGAAGTTATAGTTGGGCACGTTTAAAATAATTTCTTTTTCTCCATTTGGATAGAGTGCCACATAAGTCATCTGCTTTCCTCGGTAGTGCATATGCGGTAAGACGGAGTAGAGTGTTACTTCTTTATCAAAACGATATTTTGCACTATTTTCATAGAACTCATTGGGCAGCAATTTGATGTCTCCTTCTACAGCACCTACTTGGAAAAATTCTTTTTCTGGTTCTTTTGTTGTGGTATAAATACCTATGGTAGACTGGTCAGACTGTGCCTTACCATTTGTCGTATAATGCAATTGAAAATGTAGTTTTGAACCCTTCGGTAATATTCTTCCTGTGTTATGCGGAAACTTTTCTACATCTTGTCCTGGTGCCCAGCCCATAAACAAGCCATCAATCCAAGGGCTTCTTCTGTCTATTGGCTCAACGAAACCGTCTGGGTAAATTAGACTAACGATCACATGATGTAGTACTTCCTCATTATCAGGAATTACTTGGCAGGCAGTTGCCCAAACATCTTGTTCTATATCTATTTCTAACTCTTGGTATCGGTAATCTAAAATACCGGTAGCAGGAATCTCTTCTTTATTTAATTGCACTACTATATCTGGCTCTCCTAAAGTCCATTTTTTAGCATAGGTTTTCTTTTCTGCTAATGGGTCTTCTTCTGTATCATTATTCGCCCCTGCATCTATCCAATGTACTAAGGTTTGTAATTCTTCTTTGGACAAAGAGAGGTCATCTTCAAACACGCCATAGTGTGGATCAGCGTGCCAAGGCGGCATCCGTTTCGTTCTTAAAACTTCTCGAATCATATGCGACCAGCCTAATACTGTGTCATAACTATCCATCGCAAAAGGAGCGATTCCACCTTCGACATGACAACGCACACATTTTTCTTGAATAATAGGCGCTACATCATGGACGTAAGATATATTTTCAAATGCTGCTTTATCTGGATGCTGTAAACGAATAGGCGAACCTGTCGATGCCTGCACATAATTTTCTGCTAATAGCTCGCCATTCAATTGTGCTTCAATAGCCTCTGCTAGATTCGTTACTGGGCCTCTGTAAGACACCGTCCATGATTCAGGGTCTAATAAAATCGCTTCTCCTGTTTTATGGATTTGTAATGCTTCAGTAGCCAACTGCGTTTTGTCCATCAAAATTGGGAACTCTATATCATGTGCTTCTGCTTCTGCTAAAATGCTCTCTCGATCATCTTTTTCATTGGCATTTATCATAAAGAATTCAACGCCTTTTTCTTTAAATGCAGATCGAATAGATTTTAAAGCAGGCATATCTCCTCTCACAGTAGAACAGCCGTTGCCTTGTGTATATAGTATCACCGCTTTGGCGTCACCGTAATAATAAAGTTCGTGAAATTCCCCATTTTGATCTAATAAAGCAAAGTTGGGCACTTCCAGATCCATATCAATCTTAGGTGTAGCTTGTTGGCAAGCATTCAATAAATATAAACCAATAAAGAAAAAACTATATTTAAAAACAGTAGAATAATTCATTGCTTTTCAAATTTGTGAATGATGCCTTAGAAATGGTTCAATAATAAATGTACATTCTTCTACTTGTTATTTTTCCTTTCTGCTGCGTTGAAAAGCCTCGTCGATGCTAGGCATCGCCTACGTTTTTCGCCTTGCATAAAGAAAAAATAACGGCGCATAAAAACG
>CAKZUM010000325.1 GCA_937921525.1 uncultured Saprospiraceae bacterium | reverse complement strand
CCGTTAGGTAATCTTATTTCGATATTGTTCTGGATTCCTGCTTGAGTACCCAATAAAAAAGTTTCGCCTTCACAAACGGTAACTGTTTTACTTTGAACCCATTCCCCATTACCTGCTCTTACATAAGGAGTAAGCCCTGGTGGAATCGCACATGGATCTACTGCCTCTACAACAGTCACTACAAATGAACAAGTCTCTGTATTATTACAATCATCTGTTACCGTATACGTGACGGTAGTTCTTCCAATAGGGAAAGTACTTCCAGAAGCAGGGCCTGCTGTTTGACTAACAACTACTCCTCCTAATGGACAGGTAGAACTTTGATTAGGTTGTCCAAAAAAGACTACTGCTCCATTAGCTCCTAAAGCTGCTGTTTGGCTAATAGCTGCTGGACATGAAAGAGAAATAGCACCTGCTGGCTTACCAAAACAGCCACATCCACCCTCTTGGATTCTGTCATCTACTGTGTTAGGGTTTCCATCATCGCAGCTAGTTCCTGCCGCTTTTATAGCTCCTACATTAGCATCAAAATCGTTACAATCTTCATCTGCACATATACCGTCTCCATCACTGTCGCCACCTCTATCATCACATGGATCGCAAGATTCTATATTAACTGTAAAATGTAGTGTACGACCACAACCTTCTGGGTTTGTATAAGTCGCTTCCCAAACACCTTCGTTTGCATCACCATTTACGACACCTGGTAATAAGATTTGATCGTTATCTACACCATTCGTGCCACCTGAAAAATCTCGGCCATCAGGACGACGGAAAGTAAAAGTCCAGTCGTTACCAAATGCACCACCAAAATCTAATAATACTCTATCTCCTGAACATACAGTTACTGTATTTCTCAATTTAAAGGCTGCATTATTTACACTGATATACTGATTTAGATTAGGTCTTGGACTAACCGTCACCCTGTAATCTATACTAGCAACGCATCCACTCGCATCTGTGAATGTAATTCTATAAGTACCCGCCATTGCAGCAGTTACCCTATCAAAGGTGAAGAAAGAATTACCGTCAGCTGTATTATCTCTACTACCGTTCGGTAAAGTAAGTACAATATTGTTTTGAATACCCGCCTGCGTACCTAAAGAAAACCATCCTCCTTCACAAACGGTAACATTAGTACCTTGAACCCATTCCGCTTCACTTGATCTTACATAAGGAGTAATCGCCACGTCGCACTGTGTAGCACCTCCACCTGTTGTACAACCTCCTGCATTAAAGCTATATGCTGGATTGCTACAGTTTACAGTAAATGATCCTACCTCTGTTCCATCTACATTCAATGACCAAAAATGACCTTCAGTAGTACCTGTTTCAAATGTTGCTCCTGCTGCTACATGTCCAAAGTGCTGATACGCTGATCCATTCCACCAAAATAATTCTGCTCCTTGACAGCCTGTGTTCGTAATCCTCACGGTACACTGTGTTGCAGTTGCACCTCCACCTGTTGTACAACCTCCTGCATTAAAGCTATATGCTGGATTACTACAATTTACAGTAAATGATCCTACCTCTGTTCCACCTACATTCAATGACCAAAAGTGACCTTCATGCGTACCTGTTTCAAATGTTGCTCCTGCTGCTACATGACCAAAGTGCTGGTACGCTGCTCCATCCCACCAGAATAATTCTGCTCCTTGACAGCCTGTGTTTGTAATTGCTACACTACACTGTGTTGCTGTTGCACCTCCGCTTGCTGGTTGATCACCACAAGAAGAATTATTCAGAGAAAAAGTACCTATGGAAAAAGCTACTCGAGAAGTTTCTTGATTAGATGAATTTATACAAAAAACATCACCACGAGTAGCACTCGGTCTAACTATGGCTCTTTCGCCTTTATTTATCGTCCCCATGAAAACAGTTTGCCCAGCAAAGTCACCGTTCTTTTCAAGACAGTAAACGTTAATTGGACAATCAGCTGTATTATCAACGTTAACGACCGTACTAGAAGCTTTTGTCTCTTCAAAATCGCCTAGCTCAAGTATAGTTGATACTTCGTTGGTAAAAGTTAGTGTTTCATTAGCATATATTGAACTTGTGCAAATACTTAATAAAAATAAACTGAGTAAGAATACTCTTAGGTTGAGGGAAGTAGAAAAAATGTTTAAAATTTCCTTATTCATAATTTAAATAGGTTTGAATGAATGGTTTAAATAGTTTTTGAAAAAATCAATCTTGTGTTGAAGAATGTGGGGGAAGGGGAAATAAATAAAAGGGGAAAGGGGAAATAAATAAAAGGGGAAGAGGGAAATAAATAAAAGGGGAAGGGGTTTGTTTTAGTTAACGATTACAAAGTTAAGGGTAAACAAAAGTAAAACTATCCTGTAGCATCCCTTAATTATACTTTTTTTTTCTTTTTCATCCTTAAAAAAAAATATTTGTGACAACCACTTTAGTAGGAGTTGCAATAAAAACTTAAATTCTTAATTATTTAAATTATTGTATATCAAGGTATTTGTAAATTTTCAAAAAGCAAACTACTATTTTTTACTAGTATATTTTTACATTACGTGACCTCTTTTATGTAAATAAATTTGTGATTTATTTCCTAAAACAACCAAATTAATTTTACAAGGTCGCAAAAAACGAGCAATAATCTCTGCTGAACATACCTACTACTGTTTATCAATAATATTATCATTTTGTGACAGTCAAAAATAAAAGATCATTTATCACGTGTTCCTAAATATCTTTTGAGCTTTCCGCCTTTTACATCATTGACATCAAACTCTATAATAAAGGCATCTTTATCAATTGCATCAATCATTACGTTTATTCGTTTTACATCAATTCTATTGACGATTAAATGAATAATTTCATTCTTTTCATTAAGGCCTCTTTTACCAAATCCCTTAACCCCTTGATATACCGTAATACCGTGTCCAATTTCTTCGAGAAAACAATCTTGTAGCATTTTGCTCTTATTAGATATTATCATTAGGCCAACATAGTTTTCAAATCCTTTTATCGTAAAGTCGACCGCCTTACCTGTAATGATGTATGTTAATATTGAATACATAGCAATTTCGGGTGTCAGCACCAATGCTGTAATCCCGAAAAGTATAATATTGAATAAGAGGATAACTGCACCAATAGAAAATCCAAATTTGTTATTGATATATATTCCTAACATTTCTGAGCCATCTAATACAGCACCGTTTCTGATAGCTAAACCTATCCCAGTCCCCAAAAATAATCCGCCGAAAGTAGCGATGATTAATTTATCGTTGGTAATAGACTCAAAATTCTCAAAATGAATAATTAGCGATAAACATAAAATAGCAATGAAAGACTTAACTAATATCCTTCTATCAATAGTAAAATATCCAATAACAAAGAAAGGAATAGAGACTATCGGAAGGATGACTGAAATGTCTATATCTAATAGTTCGCTTAGAAGAATAGTAATGCCTGTTGCACCACCATCTAAAAACCCGTTGGGTAGTAAAAACATTTTTAGGCCAACACTTGCTAAAAATATAGCAACTCCAATCTGACCTATTTCTAAAACTGAATTTTTCATTTTAGTCCATTCCATTATTTTGATTGATTTGTGTATCTATATGTTACCTCTTTTTTAATTGACGATCTAACGTTTACTAAACCTTTGAGGTTTGGTAAACGTGCGATTTCAGATGCGAAGTTACTTTTCTCTCGTTACTAACAATAATATTATTTTTTTTTGAACATACTTAGGTGTCATGCGTTTAAATAATAGTATTACTATTATTTATTAATGCAAAGCAATAATTAGCGATTTGGAATGCTTTACTGCGACAAGTTTATCTAAAGCCAAAAAGTAGTTGACACTTTTTTACCACGGATTCACGGATTTTAAGCGTTTTACTTAGTTAATCCGTGAATCCGTGGTAAAAAATACAATTAGTGTAAACTTCTTTGATAATCTTGTCTTTACTGCATAAAAAATATTTAAAATGGAACAAATAGAACAAGAGTTAATCCGTATTTACGAAGCGATATTGGAAGGAGAATCCATGGCAACTCATTTGGCAGATAGTGTGCATCCTTCCTATTATGAAAGTGCTAGGAATTTATATCATTATTTGATATTAAGAACCTTTGATTTAAGAAAGATACATGATCGCTTGTCTGAGTTTGGTATATCTGCCATTCGGACATCTGAAGGGTATGTTTTAAAAAATATTGTGAATGCGCTAAAGATTATCCAATTGTTACAAGGAAAAGAAATACTTGTAGATACTGCACAATTTCCTTTAGGCCATAAGAAAGCCAAAAAACTATTAAAAAAACATTCCAATCAACTATTCAATAAAAACCATAAAAAATATACTACTGAAATTATGGTAACTATGCCAACAGAAATCTGTGAAGATGAGTTGTTGGTAGAAAAATTAATTTTAGCAGGAATGGAAATCGCTAGAATTAACCTTAGTCATGATGGACCAGAGGTTTGGGAAAAAATGGTTGTCAATCTTAGAAAAGCTAGCATTGCATTAAATAAACCTATTAAAATATATATGGACTTATCAGGTCCTAAAATAAGAACTGCCACAATAAAAATCGAAAAAAAAGGCAAAGAGCAAGACTTTATACGACTTAAAAAAGGAGAGCATCTAACCTTAACAAGTAGACCCACAGATGGAGAGAATGCTAAGTACAAAGATGGTAATCAACTAATAAAAAATGCGGAAATAGGTATACAAATCCCAGAAATTATTAATGATCTAAATATTGGAGATCCTGTTTTTTTTGATGACGGTATGATAGAAGCAACAGTGATTGGAAAATCTAAGGAAGAGGTAGAATTAGTAATTACAAATACCCATAAAAGTAAATTGAAAGGAAGGAAAGGAATCAATATTCCTAATACACATGTAAGTTTACCTTCTCTAACGGATGATGATATTGACAATTTACCTTTTGTGCTTCAGCATGCAGATATACTTGGGTATTCATTTGTAAGAACTCCTCAAGATGTGAAGCGACTCTATCAGGAGTTGGAAAAGCTAGGCAATTCTGATATAGGGGTGGTGTTAAAAATAGAAAACAAAGAAGCATTCGAAAATTTATCTCTATTGTTATTCGAGGCCATGAAACGCCCAAATATTGGAGTGATGATTGCACGAGGAGACTTGGCAGTCGAGTTGGGGTATGAACGAATTGCCGAGGTGCAGCAACAGATTCTATGGTTTTGTGAGGCGGCACACATACCAACTATTTGGGCTACCCAAGTCTTAGAAAATCTAGCTAAGAAAGGGATCGCCACAAGGGCAGAGGTATCAGATGTGTCATTGAGTGCGCAAGCTGAATGCGTAATGCTCAACAAAGGTCCACACATTGTAGAGGCCGTGGAGTTACTAAAAAATATTTTAATTAGAATAGAAAAACATTATTCTAAAAAGAAACCATCAATGCGTGCCTTAAATGTCGCAAAATTAAAATTGGAGAAGTTAAATTCTTTAATCACGACAAATAACTTGAACATTTAGAAGTTGCTTAAAAATAATAACTACACTATTTAAAAGGCATCTTTTGCAATAGAGTCTTACATATTTTCAAAAAAAAAGAGGCACTTCCCATAGGAAGTGCCTCTTACTTGTAAGATTAATTAAATCTTAGAGGGGTCAAATGCTTTTGTCATTATCGCTTTTCAACAATAACTTTTTGCATTCCTACTATCTGTCCATCTACTATTATTTGTAAATAGTGTAGTCCAGTATTAGCTTGATTCAAATTAACTTGTACAGGAGCTGAATCAATTTGGTCAATAGCTAATTGGGAAACAATTTGTCCCACACCATTGAATAAATTAATTTGACCAGCTTGTCCTTCGTAACTACCCATCGTTACATTGATTACATCAAATGCTGGATTAGGATAAACCCTTAGGTCTGTCTTTCCTTGTGTAGCATTCGGTGTGACAGATGTTATCTCTCTCCCTTCTTCTTTAGTAGTAGTTGCATGTGTTAATGTAGCATTGTCCTTAGCTAGATTATTCAAAGTAGTTGTATTAATACTTCTACCCTGTACAACACTGTTAAGGCTTGATGCTAATGTAATTGTAATATCCTCTGAACAACCTGTTGCATAGTTCGCTATTTTAATCATATAGTTTCCTCCAGCTTTTAGACCATCAACATTGAATGTACCTTCACACTCTCCTCCCCATGGAGAACAAGAGAATGCTGTAGACCACGTAGATAAATCTAATACCATTATCGAAGAATTCTTATTGACATTTGTAAAGACTAATGAAGTACCATCCTCAAAAATATTAATATCACAAACCGTCATTCCTTCCGTATCTGGCTGAGTCGGAGCAGTTGGAACTGGATCAACTGGAGCTGGAGCTGGAGCTGGAGCTGAGCCACTACTACAATCTACACCAGAAATTGTTATAGTAAATAGACAATCACCTACTTTAACAATATAATCTGCCCCAACATTTAAGTTGTCAATTGTGGTTGTTCCTTCACATGCTGGTCCCCACCATGCACAGCTAAATACTTGAGACCAAGCAGAAGTAAACACTTGAACAATTGCTTGTCCATCAAGATTTTCAATGATTATTGAATTACCTGATTGTTTGATTGACACATTGCCACAGGTCTCCAAAACTTCACATCCAGAATCAGCTGGTGCTGGATTCGGTGCTGGTGCTGGATCTGGTGCTGGTGCTGGCGCAGGATCCGGTGCTGGTGCTGGTGCTGGCGCAGGATCTGGTGCTGGTGCTGGTGCTGGATTCGGTGCTGGATTCGGTGCTGGTGCAGTTCCGTTCGTACAATCTACTCCAGAAATAGGGATGTTGAAAGTACAATCTCCTACTTTAATTCTATGAGTTTCTCCTACCGTCAAACCGTCAATTATAGTCGTTCCTTCACATGGTGTTCCCCACCATGCACAATTAAATACTGGTGACCATTGAGAATTAAATACCTGAATGATGTCTTGTCCATCAAGGTTTTCAACAATGATTGAACTACCTGACTGCTTGATTGTTATGCTGCCACAGGTCTCCAAAATTTCGCATCCTGACCCGCCGCCCGGGGCAACTGGATCAACTGGATCAACTGGAT
>CAKZUM010000324.1 GCA_937921525.1 uncultured Saprospiraceae bacterium | reverse complement strand
GTCACTTCCACACTAGTTTGTTGGCTATTGGATTCATTCATAATGCCCGCAAAGTTGACTTTCCAGTCGGTGCCTTCTTTATTGAATTTTAAGAATTCCTTTGTTAGTTCTCCTTTTCGTTTCATACGTGCGGCAGCTTTTGAGAAATCAGCATCCATTACAATTTTAGCAATGCTATATAATTCTACAGAATCTAAGGCATTGATTTTATGTTCTGCTGCATAAGCAAAAACTTGTCTACCGTCTAATGCCTGCAACTCTTTCTTGGAATATCCTTGACGTAAGGCTAAAGCTATTAATTTACTTTTGAAATTGAGTGCTTCTAATTTAGATCGTTCTTCGTTCATTGCTAGGTCGACTAGTCGTTCATAGTACTGTGCTGTTTTTTGATCTAACATATAAGAGGCCTTCTCATACTGCTTATCTGCGATTGCTTTTTGATAGCTTTCAAAGAGTCCTGATACTTCTACTGTCGGATCTTCATTATTACAAGCAATTTGAATGACTAAAAGTCCTAAGCATAAAAATTTAAAAAAAGATGACGTTGTCAATGTGTTTGAATGTTATTGGCAGTTGAATAAAACAGCCGGGATTATTGAAATAAAATTTCTTTTATGATTTTCGGAGATAGGCATCTGTTGTAAGCCATAGCTCTTCTATCCGATACATATGAAAGTGATCGTGCATCATTACATGTCTTACCCAGAGGAGTGGATTGATACGACTATATTCTGGGTGGCTACCTTCATTTGTCCAGTCTTCTGAAGTATAAGATTGTAATAAATCAAGCATTACTTTTCTATTTGCTCTATAGTCTGCTAGCTGTTCCTGCAAATCCATTTTAGCTAAATTATCATCAGGAACAGTGGTGCCGGGCAAATAAGGCGCAAAAGTCGGTTTTTTTTCGCTTTTAAACCGCTTAAATCGACCAATAATCATTCGCTGTGCTTCTGCTAGATGGCAAGCGTGTTCATGAATACTCCATTTGCCATCTATTCTTCGTGTCTGGAGCATTGATTTTGGTACTTCTGCAATTAATTCTTCTAATAAATCTGGTGCTGCTGCGAGTATATTTAGTTTTTGACTAATATTCATTTCACTATGTATTATTTCTAAAACTTAATAGTCGGTTCACATAAAACTGGAAAATTTACAGAATTAGCGATAAAACAAAATTTATGCGCTTCTTGATGTAAAGAAATCGCAAGCTCTATTTTATCTTTCTCAGCAATTGTTATAGTAGGATAGAGGGTTACACTTTCAAATTGTCCGCTACCATTCGCTGCCTCTATCATCGTACCTTCTGTTTTATCTTCGTAGCTAATAACCGTAATATCATTAACAGAACACAAATGTAAATACCACAACATATGACAACTAGCAATAGTAGACACAAATAGATCTTCTGGATTATATCGACTAGCATCGCCTCTAAACGAGGGATCAGAAGAACCTAGTATCATTGGTTTTCCAGCAGCTATTATTTCATGGTTTCGACTATAGCTTTTATAGTCTTTCGTTCCATTACCTAAATTGCCTGTCCATTTTGTGGTAATCGTATATTGGTGTTTTTTCTTACTCATTAATCTCCTTCCTAATAGCATTAATAATTGTCAATCGACTCATCGAAAAAGTATTGGACTGTTGATGCAAATAAGTATAAGTCCACAATGCTTTTTCTAAATACTGCCTTCTCAATAATCCTTCAGGCCCACATGATTTTCCCATTTCGAATAAAAGATTCCCTAATAATTCCAATGGTTGCTCATGTGTATTTAAACGATCTTTCAATGCTTGTTCATATGCTTCTTGATCGAGATTTAACCATTCTTTAAGATCAATATTTAATTTGGTACTCAACTCTTTTTCTACTTCTTCCAAGACCGTCAGTATATCTTCGTTATTATCCAAACTTAATATTCTGGCAATCCCTTTACCAAATACTTTTCCGAGTTGATCTATTTGATCTTTAATTAAATCTCTTTGTTGCATATTGATGTTTTTAGAACAGAGAGTAGAGATATATTTCGTTTAAAAACAATGAAATTTATTCATCCGATCACTTGCAGTGGAATGTCGTCAACTTAAGGAACTAGATGTCTAAATACGCATAATTCAACGCGGATTTAAATGATTTTATAGGTCGCCTGTATTAGATGTGTTCAGTAGGTCGAGAGCGTGACGTACCTGTATGGTGGCTTTCAACTGTCAACGTCCTTCACGACCTACAAAAATCCATATAGCTACGAAGTAGCTCCGTGTTGGAGTAGAACATAATTAGTAATAAAAAAAGTCAACGCCTAGATACACGACCTACAAAAATCCAAAAAAAATCCATGTAGCTACGAAGTAGCTCAGCGTTGAATTATGTCTTATAAGCTGCCTAGCTTTTCTTAAGTTGACGACATTCCACTGTAAGTGATCCGATGAATAGATTTTCCGCCCCAACTTTGTTTTAAACTCATATAATTCTTTGCCTCCGTATCTCTACATCTTCCAGCGTCAACATCCAACAAAAAAATTCCGTGCCCTTTGCGTTCTGCAACGTCAACATCCAGCAAACAATATCTCCATATCCTCCCACTCCAAGATTCATCTTTGATTAAAAATGGACAGTTTTTTCTCACCTCGATAATAAGAATCTTTAAACTTTTTAAGACTTTTGTCAAACCATACTTGGGAAGTTTTGAAAACTTACCAAGTATTACGTCCTTCAAACCATACTTGGGAAGTTTCGAAAACTTACCAAGTATTACATACGTCCTTTACGTTCAAATACCCAACTATTATGAAATATACCATTACCTCCCTTTTTCTACTTACCACCTTCTACAATCTGCTTACAGCTCAATTTATAGGAACAGTCTCTGATGATTACACCTATGAGGTACAAAAGATCTCTACGGCTATTGCCACACCTAGAGACAATAATACAATAGAGCAATTAGCGGGTTACCCTAAAGCATTTTTAGCCAATTCTAATTTTAAAAATTTTAGAAACGTCAGTCTAGAAGATATCGATGCTGATGGTATATCCGATATTATCTTTGCTGCAAACAAAACATTATACGCCTACAGTAGCGGCACTTTATTATGGGAAAAAAACTTGATCGGCATCGGCTTATATCCTCCCTCCATAGCAGATTTAGATGGAGATGGCCAATTAGAAATTGTTCAGGTAACTGGTGGACAGAATGAGGATGGAAGTGTTTATGTTTTAGATATTACAGGAGAAGACTTAGAAGGATGGCCTAAGACATTTGATAATAATTGGATTATAACAGGTCCTACCCTATCTGACATAGACGATGATGGTATCAAAGAAATCATATTTTTAGAACGAATAAGTAGTAGTCTAGGAAATATTCATATCCAGAGATTGGATGGAACACCTTATAGCGATGATTGGCCAGTTGCTATTCCCGGCACTCCCGCGGTGACTCCTTCCATAGGAGATGTGGATAATGATGGCGCAATTGATATTTTAGTTTGCTCCTCTAGAGCGATGTATTTATTCGATTTGAATGGAGAATTAAAACCTGGTTGGCCAGTAGAGAATCCTGACACTCGATTTAGTTTCCAATCTCCTATTTTGATAGACTTGAATAATGATGGCACGCTAGAAATTATTGGTGCAGCTCATGGTGATATACCCGAATATTACATCCGTCAATTCGATGGAACGCCTTACAAATCATGGCCTTTTGTAGTACCAGAAAGGGCAAGAGCCTTATGCTCCCCCACTGTAGTCGAAATAGAGGGAGTATCCAAAATCTTTATGGGTCGACCGATTGGAGATGGCAATGCGGATAAGTCAATACTCTATTCTTGGAATGAAGATGGCAGGTTAAATGAAGGCTTTCCGATAGAGAATTTTGGTGGTGTAGAGGCTGGCATCATCAGTGTAGCTAATATAGATGACGAACCAGATTTTGAAGTAATTTTTGGTAGTAATATGATTGATGCAAATGGCAATGGTTTTATTCATGCTTTTAAAATGGATGGTTCAGGAGAGCTAGATGGTTTTCCTCTAAGCACCCCAGGCTGGACTTTATCCAACGGAGTGGCCATTGATGATATAAATGGAGACGGTAAAATGGATTTGGTTGCATTGAGTTATAGTCTCAATTTTGGTGCAAAAAACGATTCCATTTATATAAGTGCCTTCACTCTAGACCAAAGCTATCAAGCAGAAAAAGTGTTATGGTCTACCTTTAAAGGTAATAATTCTAGAGAGGGGATGATACAAAGAAATTTACCGCTTACATCTACTACTAAATCTGTGCTACCTGATGTACAGGTACAAATTCAACCAAATCCAATTCTTCAATACGGAACTATTTCCATTGAATTAGATCAAGAGGAACATCTTAAAGCTAGATTATTCCAAGCTGTTACAGGTGCATATATCAATACTTTATTTGAGGAATCCCTCCCAAAAGGAAAACATATTAAACGACTACCTAACTTACCTAGCGGTAATTATCTGTTGACGATCACCAATGAGCAGAATCAGCAACTCAGTAGAAAATTTATAGTAATTGAAAAATAATATTAATGGGAGATTGTAGAAGCGAGAACAGAGATAGATTTCGTTTAAATAACTAAGAAATTTGACAAGTTTATCCAAATACCAAAAGTAGTTGACCCTTTTAACTTCAAACTCAACTTCAACTTCAAATAATGACGTTAAAGCTGCCGTCGGATGGCTAACGCCCTAACGATTACCCATATCTTGTTACGGGCTAATTAGGGGCGTAGCCTCGTCCCTGTCTGTAGAAGGATATGCTATTTGATCTCAATAAGGAGCGTAGCTTCGTCCCTGTTGAATTTTACAGGGACGAAGCTACGCTCC
>CAKZUM010000323.1 GCA_937921525.1 uncultured Saprospiraceae bacterium | reverse complement strand
AGCATTAGCCATTCTCAGTAAATCCCGGATAACAAGTCATCCCTCCATCTACAAATATACTAGTACCTGTAATGTAATCGGATTCATCAGAAGCTAACCAAGCTGCCACAGATCCAATATCAGCAGGTTCTCCGATGCGATTATATGGAATCAATTTCTTCAACTTTTTCATTCCCTTTTTACTACCCCAAACGTCTTCATTGATGGGGGTTCTGATAGCTCCGGGTGCGATGCTATTTACTCTAATTTTTTCTCTACCATACTCCTGCGCCAAAGATTGCATCAACATAACGATTGCTCCTTTTGCTGCAGCATAATTAACGTGACCTGCCCAGGGAATGACTTCATGCACTGAACTGATGTGTATGATTTTACCCAAAGCGTTAGAAACTTTTGGTCGCATTCCTCTTTTTTTAAATTCTTTAATAGCCTCTCTTGCACACAAAAATTGTCCTGTTAAATTTATGTCAATTACTCTTTGCCATTGATCCAAAGTCATTTCATGAAAAGGGGCATCCATTTGTATGCCTGCATTATTAATCAAAATATCTACCGTACCAAATTTTTTGATCGCTTTTTTGAACATACCAACTACCTGTTTCTCTTTACTGACATCCGTCTGATGTATAATGGCGCTACCACATTCCGACATTCCCTCTATTTCTTTCGCTACCTTCTCCGCAGATTCTTTATCCGAATAATAATTAATGACTACATTTGCGCCTTCCATTCCAATAGACTTGGCGATAGCGAGTCCGATGCCAGAACTTCCACCTGTTACAATACAAGTCTGTCCTTTTAATCGTTGATTAGGTTTTTGATTCATGTTTGTTACGTATTATTTAGTTTTTAATTCTTCTTTTAAAATTAGATCAGGTAAAATTATTGATTTCAAACCAGATTGCAAACTGAACCACCAGTTGGCAAAAAAGGATTTTTGTTTCTCTCTTTCAAAGTACATTTTTCCTTCTTGTAATAGTTCACCTTCTTTGGATAATTCTCTTTTAGTAAGTAATTTATTCACCATATTTGACAACAACTTTCGGGGAGTGTTATCCTTCTTTATCAATTCAATGGCTAAATCTTCATATTGTAATTTTACCTTGCCACTAGCTTTTGTTAAATCTCCACTTCCATCAAAAGAAAATCTTTTAACGTATCCTTGTTTGATTCTTAAATTTTTGGCGAAGACTAGGAATGTGTTGATTTGTTTCAATTTTACTTTTTCTACATTACCACAAAATCGGTAGGGTTGATTTTTTTTAAAATTTGGAAACTCTAAATGAACTTCCATTTTACTATCTTTTAGAAAAGTAGCTTGAATATCTGCAACCGTATTTCGGTGTGTCGTGGTTTTGAGCGGATTATTAGTGATGTTATAAATACTTGCGTATACTTCCTTCCAAGCAAGCTGGCCTGTTTTTTCTTTATCCTCTGCTAACGTCTGTAGTGTTAAGTTGAGATTCTTGATTTTGAAGGAATCTATATCTATCAGCCAACTACTATTTTGCAATCGTTCATAAGGATACACTCTGATACAATCGGGGCATAGGGGAGTATTTTTATCAGAGTAAATATGTAGATCAGCCCCTTCCGTTTCGATCTCTCTTAGTTGTATTTTTTTATTTAAAAAAACATCCTTTATATTCAGTCCAGCTACTTGAAGCTTTGCTACTTTAAGATTTACTAATGCTTTTCGATAGGGATGTCTATCTAAATAGGTCGCTTTAGAAAATTTCGGTTTCCATTTTAAGTCATGGATCATTAAGGTACTATCCCTTTTTAAATCCAAAGTGGCTGCTAGTAATTTACAGTCACTCTCTTCATTGTCTAGTTGTAGTCCTTTTCCTGAAAAGGTTATAGCATCCCAATTCAGATTTAAAACATCCTTTTTTAAATCTATTTGGAAATTTGAAATGTTGCTAGTAAAGTTATCTAAATCAATAGTTTTAAAATTTTTATATTGCAAATCCAGTTTGCCTTTTTGCACGATAAATTCCTTGACTAAAATTTTATTTAACAGCCGTTCTTTTTGGGGAATCTTGGTAACTTCGGGGTTATCCTTTTTTTTACTTATCGTTGCTACCGATACATCTTGTACGATTACGGATGTTAGCTGTAACTCTTTTCGCATTAGTAGTTTCCAATAAGAAACACGTCGTAGGCTTATTTTGCTAGATCGAATATCCAATGATTCTTGATTCTTTTTATTTTCCAATGCCAAGTTAATTAGAATAGAGAGACCATTTAAATCAATAGAGTTACTCCAAAAAGAGAGTGCTATTTCTTCGCATTGTAAATTAGGTATCGACTTTATTTTTTCCTGAATTTCTTTTTTTATGTACATGGAACCTATAAATAAGAAGGCTGCCAAAAAGACCAATACTAAAAAAAAGTTTTTCAATGAACTATTTGAAATTAGGAAAGAGGTTCTATTTTTAATCAAAATTATATTTCTTCGTTCCAGTCAATATCGCCATCTATTACTTTTTGAAAAGTTCTCACATAGGCATTGACTAGAGTGTTAGTAATGGTAGCCCAAACTCCCGATTTTACATTTTCTATATTTCCTGTAAGTGGAATTTTAGTAGCAGTTAATTCTTCATTAGTTCGCCTATTTTCTACTAATTCTTGAGCGACTTCCGTAAATAATTCCTTTATTGCTTCTCCTAGACTTCTGTCTTTTTCTTTCCAAGTAAAAAACTGCAAATCATACATTAAGGGTTTGACGTAACCTTTTAATTTATTATCGTCAATGAGCATTTCACTATAAACATTTAGGCTACCTTTTTCTATGGTCAATCCAGCTACTTCTTTAGAGATGGCATTGAATTTTGTAAGATCTAATCCTTCTGCTCTCAGGTCATAATTTATATCAGGAAACTCTTTTATCAAATTAGCTTTTGCCGTTACGTTGATATTTCCACTGTAACTAGTATTTCCTGTTAGTTTTATGGGAGAGGGGAGTGGATCCTCTTTGTTTTCCACATTTCTAATATTTAAAATAGTACCATTTATATTATCGAAAGCTGCATCAATAGTAGGTCGAGTTGTAATATTAGCTAGACTTACCGTGGCGTTTTCAACTTCAAATGTATTGATACTAATAGGCATTAAGTCCTGTACAATTTGTACCCAATCTACTTCTTGACCAGTTTGTATATAAGCATCCGTAGGCCCAAAAGCAAAATTCAGAACAGGCTCTTTTAGTTTCACTTCACCTACGATTGCGCCTTTAAAAATAGCTGGCCACTCTATGGATAAATCTGCTTCTGGTATTAACAGGAATGGTTCTTTTACTTCACTCTCATTTTTGTCAATACGCATTTCATATATGCGGTAAGCACCTCTGAATAAAAACAGATCAACTTCTTCAATTTTTCCAGTGTACCCATCCAGATCCGACAATACACGATTGACATAATTAACAACGATATAAGGTAGTGCTATTCTTATAGCAACAAGAATAGCTATCGTAAGGAATAGGTATCTTTTTTTGAACCATCTTTTCTTTACTGTATCCATCATTCTTATATAATTAGCTGGTTATGAAAATAGGCTAACTATCCTAGAACTGTTTTATTGATTAGATGTTCATCTATATTTTTTTTAACATCTGAATTGAACAAACTACTTCTTTATACTTTCTAGTGGAAAGGATAATAATTTAATATTCACGAATTATCCAACTCATTTAGGCTTGTTACTAAATGACAATTGTGTCCATTTTCAGGACCAATATTATTCATAATCAAAAAAACAAAAGATATGTATTCAGGAGCCGCTTTTTATGCAGGAGGTCTGTTTTCTCTAATTGCTTTCGTATGGGTGACATACGAGGTGTGGACTAACAACCATAGATTAACAAAAACGAATAAAATTATTTGGACTGTTGCTGCTTTTTTCTTTAGCTTTTTAACAGCTATCATTTATTATTTTGCAGAGAAGAGAAAAGAAGTAATTGTATCCTAGAAATGATAAAACATTTATCGCAAGATACGATTCCAATTAATTTAATTTCCCCATGTATTAAACCGTTTTAAGATTTTTTTTTCAACCTAAAAATTAAAGAGATGACAAGTAATTCAGAAATTATCGAAGGTCTAAATGATTTGTTGACCAAAAATTATGATTCAGAAGCTGGGTACAAAAATGCCCTTGAAAATACAGAAAGTTTACAGTTAAAGGCTTTCTTTAGAACTAGAGCTGATCAGCGTTATGAGTTTGGTCATGAGATCAAAGAATTAATTAGAAGCTTAGGTGGTACACCCGAAAAAGGTACTAGTTTAGCAGGAGATGCACACCGAGTTTGGATTGATTTCAAAACCGCTTTATCCTTTGAAAAGGAAGAATCTATTTTAGAAGAATGTGAAAGAGGTGAAGAGTATTGCCTATCAGAATATGATGAATTTTTAAGTGAGCATACCCTACCTTCTAATGTTAGAAATGTAATTACAGATCAACGTAATAAAGTAGCCAATTCTATAAGAAGAGTGGAAGCGTTAGAAGAAGTGGTAGACAACTAAGATAGACCATTAGAAAGCTATAAACATTAGCTATCCTTCCAATAAGAATTTTCAAATAATAAGGTTGTAGTATATTTAGTATGGGCATTGGCTAGATCAATGCCTGTGCTAGATATGCCAAATTATTCAATTTTTTAACAAAAAAATATACAATGAAAAATATAATTTTTTTTAGTGCATTATTAATCCCCATTTTTTTTCTAACAAACTGTGATATTGACCAAACAAGAGAAGCAGAAATGCCTGACGTAGATGTTAGTATTGAAGAAGGTCAGCTTCCTGCGTGGGACGTAAAATGGGCAGATGTAAACGTGGGTACAACGACCAAGACAGTCAATGTTCCCAAGGTAAGAGTCATCATGGAGGAAGAAGAAGTAGTCGTTCCTTTTATTGATGTGGATATGCCACAAGAGTATGGAGAAAAAGAGGAGTTGATTCTAGTGAGTGAGGCAGAAGTTACTGGCGAAACACATGACTTAGAAATTATCGAAGTGATCGCTACAGGTAAAAGATTAAATGTTATTTCTGAATTGAAGTCAACAGGGCAAGATTTAGGAGATGAGAGAATGCGTGTGTCTGATCGTATCGTACTAAAAGCCCCAGACTTAGACGTGAAACATTATATCATTGGCGAAAGGCCAGTAGGTGATTTCAACAATCAATACACCTATATGAAAAGTAAATCCGATGTAATGAATCGGATAGAAGATGGAACGACCATCTACAAGAAAAATAGTAAACTTTCATTGAAGTAATATACTAGATAGCTATAAGTTCTAACAACAATTAGTTCTTATAGCAGTCGAATTAAAATTTCTTAACCGAGGAAAAGGAGATAATCCTTTCCAATAAAAATAATAATTATGAGTGCCGTAATGGATCGTATTAAAGGTAATTGGAATGAGTTAAAAGGTAAGATGAAGCAGGAATATGCGGAATTAACCGATGATGATTTGACATACCAAGAAGGACAAGAAGATGAACTTCTTGGTAGAATCCAACAAAAAATTGGTAAGACAAAACAAGAAGTTTCCGATTGGATTGAAAGCTTGTAATGGCTACCAATCAAATAGTATAAAGCGACCGCTTTATAACTGGTAGTAGGTTTGGCGGTGCTGCCAAAAGATCTTCTGTACAATTTTTTTGGAACAATTTCCGATATAGTGTTTATTTAAAAATGTATTTTGCAGCTACTGTATCAGTTCATTTTTAAGTAACTTTAAAGAGAATATTTAGAAGTATCTAAGTATTCTCTTTTTATTTTGCAAGTACTTAATAGGGCAAACGAAAAGTCAAAATCGTAATATGTAATTCATTGGAAAATGTTTGGGTCGATGGTTGAAGTTTGTAACCTCAACCTAATATTTTGAAAGTTTGTAACTTTCTTCCAATAATACATATTATAAAAACGACTTTTCGTTCGCCTTAAAGTACTTAGAAATGGTTCAATAATAAATGTACATTCTTCTACTTGTTATTTTTCCTTTAGCAACCCATCCGCAAGCGGTTCACAA
>CAKZUM010000322.1 GCA_937921525.1 uncultured Saprospiraceae bacterium | reverse complement strand
TTGGCAAATAGATAATGATAGATCGCATCCCCCCAGTCACCTGTCCCTTCAGTCGTAACTGCCAGCCAGACCATCACTAGTGCAAATACGCCGAGCGTGCTATATACTAATCTATTTTCTTGTTTTTGATTCATTTATTTTATTCCAAGTGAAGTCTAATTCAAAAGCAAATTAACGGAATGTTTGGGAAGATTGACTGCTATCAAAGGATATATACATTAATTATTTTTTCTATTTATTTTAAAAATCTTAATGTATGGCAAGGGTTTTGTATTTTCTATGGTAGATATAAATCTTGTTTAATTATATCGTATCGAGAGTTTTGAGTAGGAGAACAGATATAAACGTCATTTTTGACGAGGCTATTTTTTCGATATACAAGGCCAAAAATCTTTGCATAGCCCATGCTACGGAAATATTTTTTAACGAAGTATATCGGAAAAAGAGTCCGTCAGGAAAGTGTCGGTTATATTTGTTCACCTACTTAAGTCCTAACCTATGAGAAAACTTGAGTTGCGATGTAAGAATATGTATAAACATATTCTAAAAACCTCCCAAACAATGTTGATAGATATTATTTTCGTATTAATAGTCATATATGGTTTTTATCTCGGTTTTTCACAGCGAGTTATCAGAACCTTTTCACTTAGTGTTTTAGTCATTCTCGCCTTACTCCTGTCTGTTAATTTAGCACCTATAATTTCTAACTTTTTGAGTCCTAGGCTAAATGTAGATGGTGGCATGGTATTCTTTGTAGGAATTCTAGTTAGCTTCTTTGTTGCTATCATCGTGATTCGATTGCTCACCAGTTGGATTGAAACAATTGTTAACAAAGACAATGTAAGTTTGGCCACTCAATTAGGTAGCGGACTCATTATGGGCTGCCTCCTGCTGGTAGTATATGGCTTGGGTATAGAAGCAGTAGATAAAATTTCAGGTATTGATAAAAAAACAAAGCGAGAGTCTATTACCTATGATTTTGCCAGCGAATTTCCGAGTGTAGCCAAAAGAGGTATCGCTTCTGTTCAGCCTGTAGCGAAAGAATTTTGGGGGCATATCTCTGGAAATGTAGAAAAGAATTATAAAAGAACAGAAAAATATAATAAGCGTGCCCGTAGGAATCGGGATTAATCAGGCTATCAGAAAAGCTCATTGATTACCAGTTAATTATAGAGCGAAGGTAGATGGCAGAAATTTTCAAAATGGCTGTCATCTTTCCCAAGCACCCAGATGACAGCCACTTTCTAAGTTTCTGCCATCAAGAGTCCGTCTCTTAGCCTGACGGGTATGATTACAAACCTCGACGATCTATACAGACTAAATATTTTTTGGCTATGCCCTATAACTATATCTCTCCTTCCAATAATAGACTCCCCTTTACTATCAAATACTGAGCAGCTATATAGGTGGACATAATTAAAAAGCCAGTATAAGGAATAGCCATTTTTTTAAATTGACTAATCCCTATCAAAGAATCGGAAATAACAAAAAGCAAAACGCCAACCATAAGATATTGAAAAGGATTTCTCGGTATCGCTTTATATAGATTAAAACAACTAACTGCCATCATTGTAATAACTCCACTGTAGACTAGGACTGGCAGTCTAAATGCTGTCGGCATATCATACCATAAATTATAAGTGTTCCCTACAAAATAAAGTAGAAAAAGAAATCCTATCCACGGTTGCTTTTTTAAAAATCCATCCCCTCCTGCATATGTCCAAAAAGCAATGAAGTAACATAACTGAGTGACTAAAAAACTTCCCAAACCTAAAAGAAAAAACAATTGTTGATTCGTCTCCCCAAATCGTAACATCAAAAAAGTATCTCCTAAAAAAGCAAAAAATAAACCTGTCAATATTAAATTAGTATACTGATTTTGTTGTCTATTATTCCAAAAATGAAAACCTAAGGAGATCATTAATAAAGGTTTACTAATGTAGCTTAGGAGTTGGTTAGGGAATATCTCTGCATATAAATTGACAAAGGCTGCTGTGAAAAATAAATAGAGCCAAGTATTTTTTGTGTTCATTACTTTCTACATTTTAGAACCTTTTATAAATTTTGATTGGACTACTACTCCGTATTTCCCTTCGGGAAATAAAAACTTGAATGCAGAGATGCAGAGTACATCTAACTCTGCATCTTTGCGACTCTGCGTTCAATCTTTTATGTTGGCGTAAGCCAATACAAAATAGCAGGAAAAACTCTAACATTAAGAGCCTCTAAAAAATCGGCTTCGTCTCAATATCCAAATACTCATAACGCACTTTTGACAGGTATAATCCTTCTGGAGGTGCTAACACAAACACAGGCAAGGTGTGTTCTAAATTGATCGCCTTTGCTATATCTTCTATGGTTATTTTTCCACTACCAACTGCTAATAAGTTAGCTACTATAATACGAATCATGCCTCTTAAAAAGCGATTAGAAGAAATACCTAATTCCAATCTATTTTTACTGGGTTCTTTCCATTGGATCGCACTTATTTTACAAATAGTCGTCTCGTATATATCTGGTTGTTTACAAAAAAATCTAAAATCTTTTACCCCTTGCAATAAATTAGTCGCTCGTACCATTTTTTCCATGTCCAAAGTCTCAATCGGATAATAGCTACTAAGATTGGTTAAAAATGGGTTTTCAACACTGTGAATATAATAAGTATAGCTTCGTTCGATAACCTGCAACTGTGCTTTTGCATTTCTGGCTACTTCGATCATGTCATACACTCTTATATCCGAAGGTAGCATTTTATTTAATCTAAATATAGGATCATAGGTAAATGGTTCTTTTGTTCGGAAATGACAAAAAAACTGGCTCGCATGTACGCCTGCATCTGTTCTACCACAGCCTTTACAGGCAATTTTATAGCCAAGCATTTTGGATATGGTATCTTCTAAGGTGGCTTGTACCGTTCGGACTTTTAATTGTCGCTGCCAACCCCTATATTTTGACCCATTATATGCTAGGTGTAGAAAATATTTCATGGTGCAAAAGTAAGGAATGACGGAGTAATAAGTAAAACCTCAGATTTCGCTGGTACAAGGCTGTGCCTTGTTCCTTCTATCAAAGAAGATTCTACCTTCTGTTTTATAAAAAATTATTTCTCTACAGTACACTTTTTAATTTTTATAAAAAATACTGTTCTTGGAACAGATCGTCGAGGTTTGTAACCTCGATGCTATACGATAATCATACTGCATCGAGGTTACAAACCATACCCGTCAAGCTATCAGAAAATGCCATTGATAATTAGGTCATTAACGACGAATCTTGGTGGCAGACATTTTAAAAATGGCTGACACCTTTTCGTAGACCCCAAGTATCAGCCACTTTCTAAGTGTCTGCTACTAAGATTCCGTCTCTTAACCTGACGGGTATGGTTACAAACCTCAACGATCCTATATTTTTTTTACAGTATTTGCCAAAGAACCTAAAAGTGTACGGTAGAGAAAAAATTATTATTCCTTTTTTTAAGGCAAAGCCTTATGAGTAGAAAACACAAGGCACAGCCTTGCGCTAGCATCTGTCGAAAAAAGAAATTGTAGGGTAAAATAGATTGTAAGAATGGTTCAATCTAATAAATACAATAATAGTACTCAAAACTTGTTCTTAATACATGGCAAAAAAATATAGCAGCTGTATTCTTTTCTTCCTGTTCTATACCTGTATAGGAATAGCTCAGCATAGCTATCAATTAACTTTTCATACATCTAAAGAAGCGACTGCCATTCTAGAAAAACTAGATTATCCAAAAACTATACAAGATAAAGAAGCACTAAATCCCTCATTAAAAACACTGCTACAAGAACTCCATAATCAAAGCTACTACGCTGCTTCTATAGATAGTATCCATCAACAAGATAATACCTTCCACACCTACCTTACTGTTGGCCATGCCTATAATGATTTCCAGATAACTAATGGAAACATTCCTAAAAAATACTCGACTATTTATCGTTCTCTTAATACCGTCCTTTCCTACGAAGAGGTAAAGGCATTACAACAAAATCTTTTAGACAATGCTGCTGATGCTGGACATCCATTTGCGACTACCTGGTTAGAGGATGTCCAAATTAATGGACCTACAATCAAAGCAAAACTTTTTTGGAACTCTGGCCCAGCTATTTCCATTGGTACACTGAATGTAGAAGGCACTCCTTTTATAAGCACGAATTATCTTACAAATTATTTAAGCATTCATCCAAATCAGCTTTTCAAAAAATCGCAAATAGAAGCTGCTTCAACCAAATTACAAGAATTACCTTTTCTGCAAAGTACTCGTACCCCAGCCATTTTATTTAAAGAAAATCTAGCCAATTTATACTTTTTCTTAGAACCTAAGAAGGCAAATCGCTTCGATTTTTTGATTGGTGTTTTA
>CAKZUM010000321.1 GCA_937921525.1 uncultured Saprospiraceae bacterium | reverse complement strand
CTAATTATCTAAAAATTAAGTTAAAAACAGACCAAACGAGATTCTTTCTGGCAAGGAATGTAAATGCTGCTTATCTTTAAGGCTACTTGATATGGGTAAATCAACCCCATTATACAACATTAGTAGTATGAATGAGAAACGAATAACAGCATCTGCCCTTTCGAGGCATTGGTCCTTTTTGTGCCTTTTTATTGGCTTCCTCCTTACTTTTTCCATCGTTTTACACAGTCAGCCATTAGGCCGATTTGAATATACGGAACCTAAAATGGGTACGGAATTTAGGTTGATTTTTTACGCCCCTTCGCAAGAAAAAGCAGATCAAACAGCGCAAGCAGCATTTGATCGAGTGGACGCATTGAATAAAATATTGAGTGACTATGACCCTAGTAGTGAATTAAGTCGTTTATCAATGACCGCAGGCACTGGTCAAAAGACAATGGTCAGCAAGGATTTATGGACAGTATTAACATTGGCACAATCTATTGCCAAAAAGAGTAAAGGTGCTTTTGATGTAACCATTGGCCCATTGAGTAAGTTATGGCGCCGAGCCATTCGACAAAAGGCTTTCCCCGGTGAAGCGGCAATGTCTGCGGCTAAAGAAAAAGTGTGTTATAAACATCTCAAATTAGATCATAAAACCAATAGCGTCACGCTCACCAAAGAAGGAATGCGATTAGATCTCGGAGGTATTGCAAAAGGATATACGGTAGATGCTATTTGGGAAGTTTTGCAGGAACATGGTGTTCAAAATGCCTTAATAGATGGTGGTGGAGATATATATGCTAAGGGAAGTCCGCCAGATTCTAAAGGATGGAAAGTTAAAATGCTCACTAGAAAGACTAGAACGGCGTCTCTAGATTTTTTTGATCCAGATACTAAAAACTGGTCAAAGAGATTAGAACAAGATTTAGTGGTGTACCTAACTGATTCTGCTATCGCTAGTTCAGGGGACACTTATAAATCTCTTGAATTTAATGATGTGAAATATTCTCATATCATCAATCCGAAAACAGGTTTAGGCTTAACGCATAACGAAATCATCAACGTCGGTGCGCCCAATTGTGCTTTAGCGGATGCATTGGCCTCTGCTTTGAGTGTGCTAAGTATAAAAAAAGGAAAACGTTTATTAAAGCAATTTCCTGATTGTGTTTTATATTAAGAAGCACGTCAGATTCAATTATCCTCAATCAGCAAGCTGAATCGGAGCATTTTTCCCTCTCTTTTCCCAAGCCTCCACCAACATCACAATCTGACTATAACTCTGCAAGCCTTCCGAAATGCCTTGGCTTTTCAGATATTTATCATAGGCGAAATTTCTGAAGCGTGGCATGATATCAGGGTACAAAAGTAGTGTGTTGTTAATAGCATCCATATCCGCTAGAAAGCCTTTAGGAAGTTGCTCTCGAAACGACCAGTATTCTTTATTTCTATGTTGTTGGTAGGCCCCTGCCAAGTATCTCCAATAAGAGACAGCACCGCCATATTTTATAAAAGCATTATTAGATTTCTGACAAGCTAGATAAGCAATAAAATTACAAATCCCCTCATTTGTGATTCCATAACCATGCGCTATTTCGTGGGCCATAGTAAAAGGTTGTTGTAGAGGATGCAAGCCTCCATCAATATTTCCCTCTCCTACGAACGGCCAATATAGACCAGCAGAACTAAATCTTAGAAAGATACCTTTAGGTTTTAATATTCTTCCTCTTACCTTACCTGCTGTAGGATAGTTCAATTCTTTCAAGCGCTGTATTACACTTTCTCGAATTAGTTGCTCCATGTTCATGGGTTGAAAAGAAGCATCTAGGGCAGCTACTCGTTGTGCTGCCAGTTGCTCTCGAAGTACTAATAATTCTTCCGTTTTATAGTTCAATCTTTCCTTCAAGGTATCAATTGGGATAGGTTCCAATTGTAAGGATAGCTGTTTCGTAAAAGGTATTCTACCATAATTAAATCCCCATAGGAAAAAAAAGAAAAATGCCACACCCCCTAAAAAAGCAGCTACCGACAATAGGTACTGTCCTATCCTACTCCATTGGAAGAAGTTGTTCCAATCCGTTTTCATAATAGATCTTACTAACCAAGCAACCAATAGAAAAAAGAACAGATATATCAATGGAAAAGGAAACCAACCAAATCCAATATCTATAATCCGCCTAATCCATAAAAATACCCCTCGACTGTAGTATTCCTCAATAGTAGCAGCACTCACGGTATATCGAATGATTAGACTTAATCCACCTAAAAAAATCCATATCCATTTTCCAGTAGAATAGCTTTTCATACTTATTTTTAAACAACTTCTCTAATAATGAGCTAGGCAACCTTTGAATAAGCTACCAAGCCTGCAAACAGCACTTTTTTAGCAGTTTTCTGATTTTTTGTACTACTTTACCTTAAAAAATAACTTTAACAATACCTTAATCCGTAAGTTTGCAAACTTTTAACGCTACTCTGGCGTTAGAATTGCAGTTATAATTATAAAGTCCTCATCAAGTTAAGACCTAGGAATAAGTTATACAATACTGGACATTTTAAAGAACAGAGAATAGAGAGCAGAGAATAGAGACAAACTGCGTTTAAAAAATGACGAAATTTCGTCGTTCTTTGATCGAAATACGTCTCTACTCTCTCTTCTCTCTGTTCCAAAAAATGTCCAGTAGAGTGAATAATTTATTAATAAATGAGGTCAAATTTATCAAAGCAATAAAATAAAATCATGGCTTTCGAATTCACAGATTCCAACTTCAAAGATACCGCTTTAGCAGCAGGTAATATCTCATTGGTTGACTTTTGGGCAGAATGGTGTGGCCCTTGTAAAATGCTAACTCCTGTAATCGAAGAACTAGCAAAAGAGTATGAGGGAAAGGTACAGGTAGGCAAATTGAATGTAGATAATAACCCACAAGTAGCCGCATCTTATGGGGTAAGAAGTATTCCTACTATTTTAATCCTTAAGGATGGGGAAATTGTTGACAAACAAGTTGGCTTGACTTCTAAGGTAAAATTAGCCGAAAAGCTTGAAGCTGTTTTGGCAACTGCTACTCCAGCAGCACCAGCAGAGGAGGCAGCAGCAGTCCCTGCAGGTCCATTTGAATTTACAGACGGTAATTTCGACGCATCTGCATTGAAAAGTGGTAAAGTATCTGTTGTTGACTTTTGGGCAGAATGGTGTGGCCCTTGTAAAGCAATTACGCCAATCATTGAAGAATTAGCGACTGCTTATTCTGGTAAAGCGACAGTTGGAAAGTTGAATGTAGATAATAACCCAGAAACGGCTATGAAATATGGCGTTAGAAGTATCCCTACGATCATTATCCTAAAGGATGGTGAGGTGGTTGATAAGCATGTAGGCATGACATCTAAAGCTACTTTAGCAGAGAAAATTGATGCTGCTTTAGCTTAGAAGTTGTTTAAAAATAAGCTATATCTTAGCAAATATTACTATATCAGAAGCCTTTATTTTGTTTTAATCAAAATAAAGGCTTCTTTTATTAGGATACTATAGACACATTCGGCGTGATTTTTCGTTTAATAGAATTCATATAGATCTTTGTTTCGGAAAAAAGTCAATCATACACCACAAATACATGAAATTACTAGACAATTTTGAAGTTAGAGACTTAGGAAATTTAGAATTACTAGCGAAGCAGGTAGTAGAAGGATTTATTATTGGTTTACACAAAAGTCCATTTCATGGTTTTTCTGTGGAATTTGCCGAGCATCGAATATATAATCCCGGAGAACCCACCAAAAATATAGACTGGAAGGTATATGCTAGAACCAATAAGCTATTTACAAAACGATTTGAGGAGGAGACGAATTTGCGCTGTCAAATTGTAATTGATGCTTCTTCCTCTATGTATTTTCCAAAAGATCAGGAGGCGAATAAATTGCAATTTTCTGCCTTAGGTGCTGCTGCATTAATGAATTTATTGAAAAAACAGCGAGATGCCTTTGGATTAAGCATTTTTGATAGTGATCTAAGAAACCATACCAAAGCAAAATCTAGTACTGCCCATTATCGCTTGCTCTTAACTTATCTTGATAAACTACTCAATAATCCAGAAGATAATAAGACTACCTCTGCTGCAAAAGCCTTACACCAAATCTCAGAGAGTATTCATCGACGTTCCTTAGTCATTATCTTTAGTGATATGTTTGAACATAGTGAACGGACTGATCAATTGTTTTCAGCACTCCAGCATTTAAAACATAATAAGCATGAAGTGGTCCTTTTCCATGTAGTAGATAAAAAACATGAAATAAATTTCGAGTATAAAAATCGACCTTATTTATTTGTGGATATTGAAACAGGAGAGCAGGTGAGACTACAATCCAATCAAGTAAAAGAGCAATATCAAAAGCAAATAAAAGCTTTTAAAGAGGAATTAAAAATAAAATGTCTTCAATATAAAGTAGACTTTGTGGAAGCAGATATTGAAGAAGGATTTAAACCTATTCTTCAAGCTTATTTAGTAAAACGTAGCAAGATGGTGTAAGAAATATACTTTACAAAACAAAAAAGCCCAATCTGTAGCATATACAAGCTGGGCTTTTTTGTTTTGTAATATATTCCTACTTTTAATCATGCCGTCCACGCCCTCCTACAGGAATTTGCAAACTATTCTTTTTCACTTGCTCCTGTTCTTTTTTGAATCGATGCCAAGGTTTAACTTCATGGTTGTCTTCCCCAAAATAAGCTAAGAATAATTCTAATTCAAAGGGAGTCCGAAAACCCGGAATAGACTGAATTACATCATAGGATTCATCTACAAAAGCAACGGTGGGATATTTCAATTTTCCATTCATAATTTGGAAAGCCAACTCATGATAGGAATTAAGTCCATTACTCACAAATTTGTAAGTACGTCCATTAAAGAGAATATCTTCTTCTTGTTGTGCATTTAATTTAACTGGATAAAAGTTCTCGTTTATATATCGTACCACATTGGGGTCTTTAAAAGTAGTTTCATCCATTTTCTTACACCAGGTACACCAATCGGTATATATATCTACAAAAAACTTACGTTGTTCCACTTTAGATTTTTCGATAGCTTCTTCCCAAGTATTCCATTCTACCTGTTGTGCAGAAAGCATATTGATGTTCAAAAAACATACAAGAAATAAAAGGTAAGTAATTCTCTTTATCATGATCGCATTTATGACTTATTGAAGTTGTTTAAAAATGTATTACTGTATTATTTGCAAGTCATTGATTCCTAGGATCTTCTTAACATTCTTAAATCTTAAACTACACTACTGGACATTTTAAAGAGCAGAGAACCGAGAGCAGAGAATAGAGACAGATTGCGTTTAAAAAACAACGAAATTTCGTCGTTTTCTGATCGAAATGCGTCTCTATTCTCTGCTCTCGGTTCTAAACAATGTCCAGTAGTGTAACCATAGACGGTAAGTTTTCAATACATAATTAGCGTTTAGTGATTGATGGTTATGTTAGCACTCTCGGTGCTAACATAACTCTATGAGTCAACCACTATTCTAAAAATGTCAGGGTAACAAAACAAAAACATGAAATATACAAAACAAATATTCTTACTATCAACGCTCTTTATTTTGCATGTCAATCTCCTTG